>NZ_NFKO01000010.1:0-58179 GCF_002160435.1 Pseudoflavonifractor sp. An176
GCCTGGTGGGGACGCTCCCCGCTGGGGGTTCCTTTCTGCTGCCAGAAAGGAACCAAAGACCACCAAAGGCGGGGCCTTCCCCCGCCTTGTGGAATCCACCCCGCGGTACTGGGTGGAGGGTGCGTCCTCCTCTGTTCGGCCCTGGACTGGTTCATGTCACATAGATGGCTTTCCGTTCTATGGTTTCCACCTACTCCTCTGCTTGTGCTTCCTTCTACCGCCAGGGCCTTATCCTGGTGTGCCGCTGTTCCCAGCGGTCGGTGGCCTGGCTTCCGGCGGCGGGAACGCCGCTTCTCCAAGGTAGGCCCGGATATGGAAACCACCCAGCCATAGGGCCAGCCGCCCAGGGTGGCCTGGTGTGGTGGCAGTAGCAGGAGCCACAGCAAGGGTGACGGGCCGAATCCAGTCTTGACGCAGGCCCAGCCTCGTACCCCAGGGAGGTCCTTAGGGGGGAACGCCCTAAGCGATTCTTTCCCCGATTTCTCATCGGGGAGAAATCGGGCCCAGCGGAGCGTCCCCGGCGGGGGCGCTGGTCTGCGCCTGAGAAATCAGAGAACAGCATACCCACAGGGCATGCAAAAAGGCCGGTGTCCGAAGACACCGGCCTTTTGAAACCTTATTGGGGCTATTTCTTAGTACATGCCGCCCATGTCGGGAGCGGGAGCAGCGGGAGCGGGAGGCTCGGGCTTGTCGGCCACCAGGGCCTCGGTGGTCAGCAGGGTGGCGGACACAGAGGCGGCGTTCTCCAGAGCGGAACGGGTCACCTTGGTGGGGTCCACGATACCGTTGGCGATCATGTCGCAGTACTCCTCCTTGTAGGCGTCGAAGCCGTAGCCCACCTGGCCAGCGGTCTTCACCTTCTCCAGCACCACGGAGCCGTCGATGCCAGCGTTGGTGGCAATCTGCTTCATGGGCTCAGCCAGAGCCTTGGCAATGATCTTCACGCCAGTCTTCTCGTCACCCTCCACGGTGTCCAGCAGGGCCTCCACGGCGCCGATGGCGTTGACGTAGGCAGTGCCGCCGCCAGCCACAATGCCTTCCTCCACGGCGGCACGGGTGGCGTTGAGGGCGTCCTCAATGCGCAGCTTCTTCTCCTTCATCTCGGTCTCGGTGGCAGCACCCACGCGGATGATGGCCACGCCGCCAGCCAGCTTGGCCAGACGCTCCTGGAGCTTCTCCTTGTCGTACTCGGAGGTGGTGTTCTCGATCATGTGACGAATCTGAGACACACGGGCGGCGATGTTCTCGGTGGCGCCAGCGCCGTCCACGATGATGGTGTTCTCCTTGGAGACCTTCACCTGACGGGCAGTGCCCAGCATGGTCAGGTTGGCTTCCTTCAGGTCCATGCCCATGTCGGTGGACACCACAGTGCCGCCGGTGAGGATGGCGATATCCTCCAGCATCTCCTTGCGGCGATCGCCGAAGCCGGGGGCCTTGATGCAGCAGACATTCAGGGTGCCGCGCAGCTTGTTGACCAGCAGGGTGGACAGGGCGTCGCCCTCCACGTCCTCAGCGATGATCAGCAGCTTCTTGCCGCTCTGCACCACCTGCTCCAGCAGGGGCAGCAGCTCCTGGATGGAGGAGATCTTCTTATCGGTGATGAGGATATAGGGGTCGTCCAGAACGGCCTCCATCTTCTCGGTGTCGGTGACCATGTAGGGGGTGATGTAGCCACGATCCAGCTGCATGCCCTCCACAACCTCAGAGTAGGTCTCGGCGGTCTTGGACTCCTCCACGGTGATGACGCCGTCGTGGGAGACCTTCTCCATGGCCTCGGCAATCAGAGCGCCGATGGTGTCGTCGCCGGAAGAGATGGCGCCAACACGGGCGATGTCAGAGGTGCCGGAGACGGGCTTGGAATTCTTCTTGATCTCCTCGATGGCTGCGGTGGTGGCCTTGGCAATGCCCTTCTTCATGACCATGGGGTTGGCACCGGCGGCCAGGTTCTTCAGGCCCTCACGGATGATGGCCTGAGCCAGCAGGGTGGCGGTGGTGGTACCGTCGCCGGCCACGTCGTTGGTCTTGGTGGAAACTTCCTTGACGATCTGAGCGCCCATGTTCTCAAAGGGGTCGTCCAGCTCGATCTCCTTGGCAATGCTCACACCGTCGTTGGTGATGAGGGGAGTGCCAAACTTCTTATCCAGCACCACGTTGCGGCCCTTGGGACCCATGGTGATCTTCACGGTGTCAGCCAGCTGGTTGACGCCACGCTCCAGAGCGTGACGGGCTTCCTCGCCGTAGCAAATAATCTTAGCCATAATTCAATTACCTCCGTAAGAAAAACTCAATTAGTCCTCGACAATGGCCAGAATGTCATTCTGACGAACAATATTGTACTCCTCGCCGTCCGCCCCGCAAAACCAGTTTTGCGGGGTACCCCGTTGGGGTGATTTCATATGCGGTTGTCGGAAGTCAATTCCGCCAACCTGCGCCGCATAAGCGGCGTCCCGCCTCTCGGCGGGTCCCTCAAAGTGGACGGCTGAAAATACCTTCGCTTTTAGTCCTCGACAATGGCCAGAATGTCATTCTGACGAACAATGTTATACTCCTCGCCGTCCACTTTGACTTCGGTGCCGGAGTACTTGCTGGTGAGCACCTTGTCGCCCACCTTCACGGTCATGACGACCTCCTTGCCGTCCACCACGCCGCCGGGACCAACGGCCACAACTTCGGCCATCTCGGGCTTCTCCTTGGCGCTGGCGGTGAGAATGATGCCGCCCTTGGTGGTTTCCTGGGCCTCCATGGCCTTCAAGATCACGCGATCTGCCAGAGGTTTCAGAGTCATAATTGGTTCCTCCTTATATCAATCCAATGGTTTACGGTTTCATAGGTTAGCACTCATTTTATCCGAGTGCTAACTCTAGATAAGATAATAACCGTTTCACTCCAAAAAATCAACCCCTATTTTTGAGAAATAGAGGTTGAGTGAAAAAAATTCATCTTTTGTTCACAAGGCGACAGGGAGAGTGCTAATTCGCCTCTTCCATCCGGGGCTGATAACTGAGGCCCTGGGGGTAGAAGAAATTCACCTTCTTGTCGGATAGGCGGATGTGGTAGCGCTGCTCTCGCAGCACCTCTCCGTCTACCACCGCCACCAGGGGCTGGGGTGCAGTGATGGTGAACTCGGTGCCCTCCACCGCCGTGATCAAATCCGGGTGCTGACGATAGCGGCCCTTGGCGTACTCTCCCACCAGGCGGAAGAAGGTCCGGCGGCTGACCTTGGGCACCACCAGCATTTCCAGCTTGCCGTCGTCGGGGAGGTTGTCCCCCACGGGCATAAAGCCGCCGCCGTAATAGCGGCCATTGCACACGCATACAATGGCAGTCTGACCCTGGTAGGCGTACTCTCCCGCCTCCACCTGGGTCTGGCGGCTGATACCTTTAAATAAGACATTGGCCACCAGCGAGAGGATGTAGGCCCCGATGCCCCGCACCAGGGGCAGACGGCGGTACTTGTGCACGTCGGCGGCAATGCGGGCATCCACTCCCGCACAGAAGATATCCACCCCCAGCTTTCCATTGCACTCCATCAGGTCTATGGCCACCTGAGGGCCTCGGCTGAGCTCCTCCAGCTGGGCAAACTTCTCCTTGTTCTCCGGTCCGAAGATTTTCAAAAAGTCATTGCCGGTGCCCAGGGGCACGTTGGTCACCGCCACATGGTCAAAGCCCGCTGCCCCGTTGATGACCTCATTTAAGGTGCCGTCCCCACCGCAGGCGTAGATGCGCAGGGGCTCTCCCCGCTGGGCGGCGGCTCGGGCGATCTCACAGGCCTCCTCCTGGCGCTGGGTGTGCACCACTTCACAGTCCAGGTCCAGCTCTTGAATCTGGTCCAGTAACTCATTTTCGTTCCCCGCTTTTCCGGCTGCGGGGTTGACGATAAATAAATGTTTCATTCCATTCTCTCTCCATCACTTCACGCCGTACTGGAACAGGTCGCACTTGAGCATGCCGTTGTACAGCTTCCGCTTCTTGTCCGCCTTTTTCCCGTAGGTGCGCTCAAACTCGGTGTGAGAGGACAGAATGGACACCTGCCAGCCGTCGGGGAACTTGTCCATGGCCCGGCCAAAGGCCCGATACAGCTCCTCGGCCTCCCGCTTCTCCATCAGCCGCTCGCCGTAGGGGGGATTGGTGACCACTCGTCCCCGCAGGCCGCCCCAGTGGAACCGGGTGGCGTCCGCCACTTCAAAGGACACCACGTCGTCCACCTCGGCCAGCTGGGCGTTGTGCCGGGCCAACTCCACCGCCTTAGGGTCGATGTCGCCGCCCCAGATCTCATAGTTCCCATCGAACTCTCCGTCCATGGCCTCGTCGGCGGCATCCAGCCACAGCCCGGAGGGCAGCTGGGTCCACTTCTGGGAGGAGAAGGAGCGGCCCAGGCCAGGGGCCCGGTTCTTGGCGATGAGGGCGGCCTCAATGGCGATGGTACCAGAGCCGCAGAAGGGGTCGCAGAAGGGGTCCTTTCCCTTATAGCGGGACAGGGCCACCATGGCCGCCGCCAAAGTCTCCTTCAAGGGGGCGGCCACGCCCTGGGCCCGATAGCCCCGCTTGTACAGGCCCTCGCCGGAGGTGTCCAACATCAGGGAAGCCTGGTCCTTAAAGATGGCAAACTGGACCTGGTACAGCACCCCCGTCTCCGGCAGGGTCTCCAGCCCGTACACCTTGCCCAGCCGCTTGGCAATGGCCTTTTTCACCATGGCCTGGCAGGTGGGCACGGCGTGGAGGGCGGAGTTGATGGCGTAGCCCTTCACCGGGAACTTGCCCTCCCGGGGGATGAACTCCTCCCAGGGCAGAGCGTAGGTACCCTCAAAGAGGGCCTCAAAGTTGGGGGCCATAAACTCCCCCAGGAGAATGAGCACTCTCGCTCCCGTGCGCAGGTTCAGATTCAGCCGGGGAATGTCCTTCTTGGTGCCGGTGCACAGCACCCGGCCGTTTTCCGCCCGCACGTCGGAAAGGCCCAGCTTCTTCACCTCATAGCTCACCAGGCTCTCCACCCCCAGCAGGGTGGGAATGACAAATTGCAGTTTCCCGTCCATATTCCATCCTCTCCGGGGGTCTCCCCTGTCGTCTTCAAATGGTCATAATCTTTTTTATTATACCCAATTTGACACCCCATGACAAGGATAATAATTTTTCGATATTTTCTCTAATGGTTACAAATTGTAGTGGTATCGCTGGGGTAGCTATGCTATACTACCCCCAAAGGAGGTGACCAGTATGGACACTGTTTATCAAATTGTCTGGCTGGCGCTGCTGATTATCTTCGCGGTCGCCGAAGCCGCCACCGTAGGCCTGACTTCCGTGTGGTTTGCCATCGGTTCTCTGGGTGCGCTGGTGTGTGCCCTGGCCGGAGGCAACATCTGGCTGCAACTGGGTATTTTCATTGTGCTCTCCCTGGTGTGCCTGGTGGCCCTGCGCCCCCTGGCAAAAAAATATCTGAACACCCGGGTGGAGCCCACCAACGCTGACCGGGTCATTGGGCAAGAGGCCCGGGTCACCCAGGACATTGACAACATCCAGGGCACCGGCGCCGTCACCATCGGCGGTGTCACCTGGACCGCTCGCAGTGAGCACGACACCCCCATCCCCGCCGGGGCCATGGTACGGGTGCTGCGCATAGAAGGTGTCAAAGTTATCGTAGAAGAGTAAGGAGGAAGTAATATGGATTTGATCTCTCTCATCATCCCGGTGGCCGTGATCATCATCATTCTGCTGATCATTGCCGCCAACGTCAAGGTAGTACCCCAGTCCAAGGCCATGGTTGTGGAGCGTTTGGGCGCGTTCCGTGCCGTGTGGAGCGTGGGTCTCCACTTCAAGATTCCCTTTATTGAGCGCGTGGCCAAAATGGTCTCCCTGAAAGAGCAGGTTGTGGACTTCGCCCCCCAGCCCGTCATCACCAAGGACAACGTCACCATGCAGATCGACACCGTCCTGTATTTCCAGATCACCGACCCCAAGCTGTATACCTACGGCGTGGAGCAGCCCCTGAGCGCCATTGAGAACCTCACTGCCACCACCCTGCGTAACATCATTGGCGACCTGGAGCTGGACCAGTCCCTCACCAGCCGTGACCACATCAATACCCAGATGCGCTCCATTCTGGACGAGGCCACCGACCCCTGGGGCATCAAGGTCAACCGTGTGGAGCTGAAGAACATCATGCCTCCCCGGGACATTCAGGAGTCCATGGAGAAGCAGATGCGTGCCGAGCGCGAGCGCCGGGAAGCCATCCTCCAGGCCGAGGGCCAGAAGCAATCTCAGATTCTGGTGGCTGAGGGCGAGAAGCAGTCCGCCATTCTCCGGGCTGACGCCGCCAAGCAGGCCAAGATCATGCAGGCCGAGGCCGAAAAGACCGCCCGCATCCTGGCCGCCGAGGCGGAAAGCGAGGCCATTCTGAAGGTGCAGCAGGCCACCGCCGACGCTTTGAAGCTGTTGAACGAGGCCGCTCCCAACTCCGAAGTGCTCCAGCTCAAGGCTCTGGAGGCCTTCCAGAAGGCCGCCGACGGCCGTGCCACCAAGATCATCATTCCCAGCGAAATTCAGGGACTGGCTGGCCTGTGTGCCTCTGCCAAGACAGTGTTTGACTCTGTCACTCCCAATCCCGCTGCCCCGGCTCCCACCCAGAAGGCTCCTACCCCCAAGCCCTGAGGAAGGCCAGGACTTCCCCATAAGACAACACCCACAGCAAACGCTCCTGGAATCCCAGCGATTCCAGGAGCGTTTATCGTGTCGAACCAGTTCGACACGATTCTCAAAAATGCCAGCATTTTTTCGAAGAGTTGCAGCCCGCTGCATGCATAATCGGGTCAAAGGACGACCCGATTCCACACTGGCGGGCTGAGAAGTGTTTTTTCCGATGCGCATGTCCCCGGAAAAAACGGATTTTGATTGATTTTCCCGCCCTCGGGCGGGAAAACTCTGCCGAGGGCTTTTTGTCGCTGCAATTTGTCGTTATCCATTTTATTTTGACGTTATCGTCACAAAATCCCATTTTCAATACATGTATAAAGGAAGGTGACCCGGAATGTTGTATGACGTTGTCCCCATTCAGACCCGTTATCGAGGCATTGGGCGGTGTCTGGACGGTGCCGATTTTTACCCCAACGAGTCCAAGAAAGAGTTTTCCCAGCTGCTGGACCAGTACGCGCAATCCCTGGACCAGTGGCAGAATCCCCCTTCCCAACAGGGGCTGGCTAAAATGATGGAGCTTTGCTCCCTGCTGCGGCAATTCCATTTCCCCTGTGAGGTGATCGTGTACGACTCCACCCCCTTGGAGCGGGCTTACGGCTATGGGCTGGAGTTTCTGGGGGTGGACGTGGCCCACAATCTGGAGGAGTCTCTGCTGTATGGCGAAGTGCCCAACGAAGCGGAGGAGTTTCTCAATGAACACGGCCTGTGCCCCCGCACCGAGGATGTAGCGCAGATTCTCCCGCTGCTGGACTGCGGCGATGACGATAAGAACTGGGCCCCCTGCTATGTGTACGCCGTCTCCATCCACAGAAACACCGGCCCCCGGGATATTCCTGATATCTACCGGAAGCCCCTACAAAAGGAGATCATGCACCTGCATTTTGACAGCGTGTACCGGGACCTGTCCATGGTGTCCTATGAGTTCTCCTTTGACCACCTGTCCCACGACTTTCCCAAGGTCAACAGCCTGACCATGTACGCGTTCCTCATGTACGTCATCTCCCAGGAGGAGAGCCCGGACAAACACCTGACCATCTGCAACTACCTGACCTTCATGGAGCCCACGATCCTGGGGGCGGACGCCCTCATCCACTGGCACCTCACCCGTGCGCTGGAACTTGACCCGGGAAACCGGGAGGTACTGCGTTGGATTCTCTCGGTCTATGACGGAAACCCGGACTGCCCCTTCTCCCAGGCGCAGCTGGAGGAATACCGCCGGACCCTTAAAGGCACACAAACAGGAGGAGATAATCTATGAACGTACGCCTACATGGAATTCTCCCCGAAGGACTGGGGATGCACTTTATGCACCATGGAAACCGGATGGATTTGTCCCCGGACACCCCGGTGGAGGTGGACGTGGCGGAGGGTGAGACCCTCACCCTGGTCCAAGACCCGCCCTTAACCAGCAAATGGAAGGTCTTGGCCGCCCTGGGCATTGTGATCACCGCACCATTACAGGTTGCCCTGCATTTCGGCGACACCAAATGGGATGACGTGATGCCCTACCGCCTGGGGGCTGTGCTCCGTCCCACCAAAGACGGTTCTTGCACGGTCCAAGTCACCAAGTCGAACCAAGCCCTGCATCCCCCCAAGCTGGAGGTCACGGGGGATGGGGTGGCCCTGGAAAAGTCCACCTGTGAGCCGGTTCCCCAAGTGCTCCATCAGGCATTCTTCATCCATATGTGCCGTGTATTTGGGATGCTCCTGTGGGCCCTGGTCCTGTTTGGTGCACTCTTGTATGTTGCCGTAACGCATCAGATTTATGGGGCCGCAGCCATCTGCGCCGTGGTAGCCCTGGCCCTGGTTCTGGTGTGCGGGTACATCGGCATGGATAGCCGAAAGGTGCTCCGCCAAGATCTGGAGCGTTTGCGGAAAATTGGCGGGAAACACGCAAACACATAAGGAGGTCTGACATGACTGATCTCAACACCGCTCTACAGGATGTCTATGCTTCCGTGATTCGCCGCTTTCATGTGGATTTACCCAATAAAAAGGTAGAATTTGATTTGGAATCCACCGACTACGGCACTACCACCACCCACAAACTCACCTTTATAGGCTGTATCTCATGTCTGTGGGTGGAAAAGAGGAAAGACGACAGCACCTTTGATTTTCAGGCCTGCAACTACTACGAATTGACCTCGGTCCTGGTCCGTACCACCACCGCCACCTCCACAGACCCATGGCTCCAGCAATATCCCCTGGAATACAACATTGCGGTGGAAATTTGGGAGTCTGCGCTGCTGCTCCACGCCCAAGAGGTGTGTATGGATGGATTTCATTTTCCCATTCCCGAATCGGACAAGGTTATTGGATAGGAGGTGCACCATTGCTACAACTCCAACCGGACAAAGACGGCCTTCAAATCCATTTGGGCCGCGCCTCTCAGCAGGAAAAAGCGGCCCTGATGGACCGCATTCTTGCCGCTCTGTCCGACTCTGACCATCTGCAATTTCTCATTTGGATGAGCGGACTAGAAGGAACCTTGGATGATGTTCTAAAAGACATCCCCACCCAAAACTACCACTATGACCGGGAAGAAACAGGCCGCTTCTTCACCAAAAAGCTGGCAACTCTTCGTCTCTGGACCCGCCACAAGGAGGACATGGTCACTCTGGCCACCTATTTTGGCGCTTTGAATGAAGGCTATATCCATGTGGACGTGCTGGACTCTGGAGACGAGGTGGATATCTCCACCCTTCCCCAGGAAACTTTGGAGGCATATGTCTTACCCAAACGGCGATTGGCATTTGTGGTAGAGCCGGACGGTGACCTGCTCCAGGTCCAGTATTGTCGAGACGCCGCAGACTTCCACGCCATTGCCGCCGCCATCCATCCCATGCACACCTGAATTTCGGGAGGACAATGATATGCAGCAATTACAGTTGAAACATATCTACAAGTATCCGGCATACGATCTGGTGCCCTCCCCCGATGGCAAATTTCTAGCCGTGTCAGGGGATCGGTGTATTCGCATATTCTCTCTTCCCGCCCTGGCTCTGGAGAAAACCATTTATGTGCGCGACCCCAGCTCCATGGCCTATCTACACGACGGCTCCCTGCTGATCCTCAATACCACCGGGGGCTTGTTCCACTGGCGGGACAACACCCTCCACTCGCTGGGCCATTGGCCGGATCACCTGTGGAGGGAACGGCCCATCTTCCGCTGTGGGCCGGACAGCGTCGTCTTGGGGTACGATGAGGGCGTGTGTCGGTACTGCCTTTCCACGGGACAGTTTACCCCCATCTATACCTGCCCAGACAAATCTCTGTATTTCGCCGGGGTGGCAGATGGTCTGCTCCACTTCCTGATCTATGATAGGAAAAAACATTGGGGTTCTCCCTCCTATGTGGTGATGGACCCACAGGGTACGATACACAGCTGTTCGCTGGTAGACCGCAAAATTGACTGTCGGAACACCTCACGGCCAGGAATTGTAGACGGGGGATATCTTGCCATGACCTTCTTCGGTAAACACCCCATCTTAGGGGGAAGTGTCCTGTATCTTATTTCCCCGGATGGTCATACCACGGAGATTGACTTACCGAAACATTTCCGCTGTTCCCCCTGTATCTCCGTGGTGGGGTCCAGCCGCTATCTGGCCATTCCCAACGACTTTCACCATGATCTCACCATTCTGGACCGCAAAGATGTGAGCACCCGGTTTTATATTTCCACGGAGGAGTTGCACCACACCAGTAAAATCACCTGGCTCTCCGACTGCCTCTTCCTGTCCGATAGGGAATTTCTAGTGGGGACCTGGACCAGATTGTTCCGGTATGAGATCACAGAACAGCCCTAACCTATTTGTGAGGTGTTCCCTTTGATTCGTTTCATCACTCCCCAAGAGGACCATAACCTCTATCTGGAACAGCAAAAACTGCTGGCACAGGCTGAGGCCCAACCCGGTCCCGAGCCCCTGCTCCGTCTGGCGTTGCTGTTGGATTTCCCACCCATTGCAGACTATGAATCCGCCATAGAACTTCTGTGGCAGACTTGGCTGCAATTTCACGATGCCAGAGCCGTCCTTCTGGGGGCCTACACGGGTCTGATGGAGGGCGCAGGCATTGGAGCGTCCTTTTCTGCTGTGTTGCAGGACGGGCTATCCCAGGCCGCCCCCAAGCTCCAAGCCTGTGGGGCATACCTGCTGGCCAAACAAATCCAAATGTGGTCCACCGGAAAGACTGCCCAGGCGACTGCCCTTTTGGAGCGGTCCATTTTCCTTTGCCCGGACACCGTGACCCCCTATCTGGAATTGGCTCGGCTGCGCCCCCGGCAACGTCAGACGCTGCTGGAAACGGCCCGTACCAAGGTACAGCGGGTGTACTCGGTGGCTCAGCTGGAGGGAATGCCGCTGGAAGCACTTCTCTCCCCAGACCAAATGATCGACGAAATTCTGGGTATCGAATGTAGCGAAATCACGGTTCCAGAAATCAAATAATTTACTTGTTTCGAGAATTTCTGGTCTTCCTAGCCCAGAAGTGTCTAGACTTACGAAACCTGTGACCGCATGCATAACCACAACCAGGCAGGAGAACCCAAAACGTTCTCCTGCCTGGTTGCTTTTACTTTTCTCTTGAACTGTATCTCCCTCACTCTACTCCCGGCTCGCTGGGCTGGGGACTGACCTCCGGGACAGGGGTCGTCTCCGGCTCCGGGGTAGGAGTGGGGCTGGGCGTTGGCTCAGGTGTGGGCTCTGGCGTTGGGGTTGGCGTGGGTGCCGGGGTAGGTGTGGGATCGGGCTGGGAGAGATACTCTTCCAGGCACAGGCCGCTCTCATACACCTTTGTGGCCAGCTCTACTCCCAGGTAGCGCACGTGCCAGGGCTCGTACTGGTACCCGGTGATACTCTCCTTCCCCTTGGGGTAGCGGATGATGAATCCGTACTCGTGGGCGTGGGCGGCCAGCCACTTCCCCGCCGGGGTGTTGCCGTAGTTGTTGTTGATGCTGCCAATGTCAAAGGCCAATCCCGTCTGGTGCTCCGAGTGCCCCGGCCAGGCGGAATAGGTGTTGGCCGCCGCCACCCCGTCTGCGGCGGCATACTTGCGGTACAGCTTGTCCTGATAGTCAAAGGAGCGGTAACCGCTGAGCAGGGGCATGGAGAACCCGGCGTTTCTCGCCCCCGCCTGGAGGCGGCTGAGGGCGGCGCTGGCTGTGGCGTTATAGCCGCCATAGCTGCGGGGCAAAGCGTAGGTCTTGTTGACAATCAGCACCCCCTTGAGGTAGGTGGGCTGCACCGTGTCATAGTAGCGGTACGCCTTGCCGCTGGGGCTGAGGGTCTGGGGCTTGGAGGTGGACGAGCCGCCTCCCTGGCTGCCCCCTCCTCCCAGAGAGCTGCCCCCCTGCCCGGGCTGGGTGGGCTTGGGCGTAGGCGGCGTAGTGGGGGTGGCCGTCTCCTGGGGCTTCTGGGTCACCTCGGGGCTGGGAGAGGGGGTTGGGCTCGCCTGGGGCAGTTCAGACTCCGTCGTCCCCGGCTGGGTGTGCTCCACCCTCTGGGTAGCGGGGGCCTGGGTCCCTACCTGGTTGGCGGTGTCTCCACACCCTGCAGCCAACAAGGCCAGGGCTGCCGCCCAAGCTGCCAGAGCCACCAAACGCTTGTCTCTCATGGCCGTTCCTCGCTTTCTCTCCGCCTCCCATGGAGGCCGGATGTACAGTTACCCTCAGTTTACCGAAAATCCCCCCCGGTGTAAATGGACTTTCACAAATATTTATAAAATCTCAAGGGTAGTACACCTCTTGCAGCACCAGGCCCTGGGCGGGGGCGGTTTTCCCCGCTGCGGTGCGCTCACGGGCCTCCAAAATATCCACCATACTCTCGGGAGTGCGCTGGCCCAGCCCCACCTCCAGCAAGGTGCCAGTCAAAATCCGCACCATGTTGTACAGGAAGCCATCCCCCCGGTACACCAGGGTCAAATCACTTCCACACACCTCGACCCCGATGTGGAACACTTCCCGCACCGTGGACTTTTTGAAGCGGCGATTTCCACAAAAGGAGCGGAAGTCGTGCTTCCCGGTGAGGTACCCAGCGGCCCGCTCCATGGCAGCCAGGTCCAAAGGCTCCTCCACCCGGTACTGGTATTTCCGGGCGAACACGTTGGGGACACTGCCCATGCGGATGTGGTAGCGGTACTCCTTGCCGGTGGCGGACAGCCGGGCGTGGAACCGCTCCCCCACTTCCACCACGTCCACTACCGCCACATCCTCGGGAAGATAGCGGTTGAGGTAGTTCTGTACCTCTTGGGGGGTGTACCCTTCCGGCAAGTGGACGCTGGCCACCTGGCCCTGGGCGTGGACCCCGGCATCGGTGCGGCCCGCTCCCTGGATTTCCACAGGCTTCCCCACCATACGGGACAACACACCCTCCAGACGGCCCTGGAGGGTGTTGTCGGTGTTGCCCTGACGCTGCCAGCCGTCGTAGCGTGTGCCGTCGTACTGTATCGTCAGTTTAACATTCATATCTTACTTCTTGGCCTTGGACTCCACCACGTCGGTGAGCAGAGCCACAAACTCGTCGAAGGACATAGCGCCCAGGTCGCCGTCGGCGCGGTGACGGGGGGAGACGGTGCCGTTCTCCATATCCCGGTCGCCCACCACCAGCATGTAGGGGACCTTCTCCAGCTGGGCCTCCCGGATCTTCTTGCCGATCTTCTCGTTGCGGTGGTCCACTTCCACCCGGAAGCCCATGTTGTCCAGCTTGGAAGCCACCTGGTCGGCGTACTCGGCGGCCCGGTCGGTGACGGGCAGCACCTTCACCTGCACCGGGGACAGCCAGGTGGGGAAAGCACCGGCAAAGTGCTCGGTGATGACGCCGATGAACCGCTCGATGGAGCCCAGCACCACCCGGTGGATCATGACGGGGCGGTGCTTCTCGCCGTCCTCGCCCACGTACTCCAGCTCGAAGCGCTCAGGCAGCTGCATGTCCAGCTGGATGGTGCCGCACTGCCAGGTACGGCCCAGGGAGTCGGCCAGATGGAAGTCCAGCTTGGGGCCGTAGAAGGCGCCGTCGCCCTCGTTGATGACGTAGTCCTTGCCCAGCTCCTCCACAGCGGCCTTCAAGGTCTCGGTGGCGAAGTCCCAGTCCTTCTCGTCGCCCATGTGGTCCTCGGGCATGGTGGACACCTCGATCTGATAGCTCAGGCCGAACACGGAGTACACCTCATCGAACAGGCGCACCACGTTTTTGATCTCGTCCTTCATCTGGTCCCAGGTCATAAAGATGTGGGCGTCGTCCTGGGTGAAGCAGCGCACCCGGAACAGGCCGTGGAGGGCGCCGGACAGCTCGTGGCGGTGCACCAGGCCCAGCTCACCCACACGCAGGGGGAGGTCCCGGTAGGAGTGGGGCTGGCTGGAGTACACCAGCATGCCGCCGGGGCAGTTCATGGGCTTGATGGCAAAGTCGGTGCCGTCGATGACGGTGGTGTACATGTTGTCCTTGTAGTGGTCCCAGTGGCCGGACCGCTCCCACAGCTGACGGTTGAGCATCATGGGGGTGGAGATCTCCACATAGCCGTAGCGCTTGTGCACCTGACGCCAGTAGTCAATCAGGGTGTTGCGCAGCACCATGCCACGGGGCAGGAAGAAGGGGAAGCCAGGGCCCTCGTCCCGGAGCATAAACAGGCCCAGCTCACGGCCCAGCTTCCGGTGGTCCCGCTTCTTGGCCTCCTCGATCTTGGCCAGGTACTCATCCAGTTCGTCCTTCTTGGGGAAGGCCACGCCGTAGATACGCTGGAGGGTCTGGCGGTTGGAGTCGCCACGCCAGTAGGCGGCGTTGCAGGCGGTAAGCTTGATGGCGTTGCCCTTGATGCGGCCGGTGGAGTCCAGGTGGGGACCGGCGCACAGGTCGGTAAACTCGCCCTGACGGTAGAAGGAGATGACGGCATCCTCGGGGAGATCGTTAATGAGCTCCACCTTGTAGGGCTCGCCCTTCTCCTCCATGAGAGCCAGAGCCTCAGCCCGGGGCAGCTCAAACCGCTCCAGCTTCAGCTTCTCCTTGCAGATCTTGCGCATCTCCGCCTCCAGCTCAGCCAGCTGGGTCTCGGAGAAGGGCTCGGGGGTGTCAAAGTCGTAGTAGAAGCCGTTCTCAATGGCGGGACCGATGGCCAGCTTCACCTCGGGGTGCAGCCGCTTCATGGCCTGGGCCAGCACATGGGAACAGGTGTGCCAATAGGTCTTGCGGTACTCGGGATTTTCAAAGGTGTACAGATTCTTTTCTTCGCTCATGGTATTGCCCTCCTATCAGATTGTTTCGGGGCGAAGGTATGCAAAAAGCCTCACCCCTGAGATTGGTTCAGGGGTGAGGTATGTAGCTACGCTGCACCTGTTCGCGACGCACGGCTTCCCTCCGACTCGGGCAAAAAACAGATTTGCCAGCAAATCTTATTTTTCGCCCTCGCTCCGGTCCATCCGTGCTGCTCACGACGGTTCCACGCACTTATACTCCACGGTTCCACCCTGCTTGCAAAGCGAAGTGCGTAGCACCCGAAAGCAGGGCAACAGCGACACACGCAGACCGAAAAACAGGCCGGGTGCAGCCCGGCGGCATTTTCGGCGGAGTGTGGAGCAGTTGGCCGTTGCGAAGGGTGCGAGCATGACACCAAAAGTGCGCCAGTGCCTGCACATAACGTCTTGCCGCTTGTGTCCTCTGTAACGGGAGGGTCCCGTCCCGGTCATGTCCCGGGCAGCTCGGGAGTGGTACCGCCGAAGGCAATTGCAGGATGCTTGCACCAAACACATCCCTCTCTGGGCAGCTGCTGATTTCGGCTCTTCTCCGTCCACGCCATTTTGATGGGGACACTATATCACCTGTGGGGGGAATTGTCAAGGGTAGGGTGCACCGTATCGGCTCCCTCCGGGAGGGATCATCCTCCTCCAATGTCTCAGGTGCCGGCTTGCCAGCCTGGCGGGGGACGCTCCGCTGGGGTCCATTTTGACTGGCCAAAATGGACGAAAAGCCACTTAGGGCGTTCCCCCCTAAGAACCTCCCCTGGGGTACAGGGCTGGAACTGCGTCAAGGTGCTTGTTCGGCCCGTTTGTCTGGCCGTGTTCCTGTTGGTGCCGCCACACCAGGCCATCCTGGGCAGCTGGCCCTATGGCGTGGCGGTTTTCCCGTCCGGGCCTACTCTGGAGAAACGACTGTTCCCAGCCGTGGGTAGCCAGGCTCCCGGCAGCCGGGAACGGCTGCAACACTCCAAACTAAGGCCCTGGCAATAGAAGTACCATCCCACAGAAGATCGGGCACCACCCATAGAATGACCCAATCATCCATGTGACCCCACCGGGCCAAGGGCCGACCATAGCCTTGACGCAGTTCCAACCCCGTATCAAAAGGGGGTCCTTAGGGGGGAACGCCCTAAGCGATTCTTTCCCCCATTTCTTATCGCTAAGAAATGGGGCCTAGCGGAGCGCGTCTCCCCTGCCAGGGTGGCAGGGCAAAACCAGGAAAACGGGGAGGAGCAAGCCCCTCCCCTACGCCCCTATATGGGTGAGTATTTGCAAAAACACCCAATCCCCGGGATTCCTCCCAGAGATTGGGTGATGTTTCATCATTCTGGTTTCTGGATGCCAAAGAAGCGGCACCCGTTTTGGGTAGTGGCCTCCACCACCTCCGCCACGGTGAGGTTTTTCACCAGGGCAATAGTCTCCGCCACCCGGTAGACGTGGCGGGAGTCGTTGCGCTTACCACGGAAGGGCTCGGGAGAGAGATACGGAGAATCCGTCTCAATCATAATCCGGTCCAGAGGCAGCCACTCCAGCACCTCCAACGCCTTGCGGGCATTTTTGTAGGTGACCACTCCGGTGAAGGAGAGCATCCACCCCATGTTCACCAGGGTTTTGGCGTCCTCCAGGCTGCCGGAGTAGCAGTGGTACACGCCCGTGATATTGGGATGGGCCTGCACCGCCTCCAGGCAGTCCCCGTGGGCCTCCCGGTCGTGGACGATGATGGGCAGGTTCAGCTGCTCCGCCAAGTCCATCTGGGCGTGGAAGACGTGCTTCTGGAGGTCCCGGGGCGGGTTGTCCTTCCAGTAGTAGTCCAGGCCGATCTCGCCGATGGCCCGCACCTTCTGGTGCTCCCGGGCCAGCTGTTCCAATTCAGAAAGCCAGCTGTCCTGCCAATCGGCGCAGTCCCCGGGATGGACGCCCACCGCGGCGTACACGTAGGGGAAGGTCTCAGAGAGCTCCACGGCGGTGCGGGAGGTGGCCAGGTCACAGCCCGGGTTCACCACCAGCCCTACCCCGGCCTGGGGCAGGGCGGCGAGAACTTCCATGCGGTCGTCCTTGAACTGGTTGGAATCGTAGTGGGCGTGGGTGTCAAAGAGCATGGTAGACACCCTCGTTAGCACAGCTTGGCCCCGGCGGGGATGGCGTCGCTGACCATGAGCAGGTTCAGCTTCTCCTCGCCACGCTCGGTGTGGACGGCGGAGATGAGCATCCCCTGGCTCTCCTGGCCCATCATCTTGCGGGGGGGCAGGTTGACAATGGCCACCAGGGTCTTACCCATGAGCTCCTCGGGCTTGTAGTACTGGGCAATGCCGGAGAGAATCTGGCGGGGGGTTCCGGTGCCGTCGTCCAGGGTGAACTTGAGAAGCTTGTTGCTCTTCTTCACGTTCTCGCAGTTGACCACCTTCACAGCACGGAGGTCGTTCTTGCAGAAGGTGTCAAAGTCCACCTGCTCCTGGCTGAGAGGCTCCACCTCCAGGGCGGGGAGAGCGGCCTTCTTGGCCTCCTCGGCCACCCGCTCCAGCTCCTCCAGGGCCTTCTCGGCGTCCACACGGGGGAACAGGTTCTCGCCCTTGGACACGGTGGCGGTGTCGCTGAGGCTGCCCCACACGCCGGCGCTGTCCCAAGTGCGGCAGCCCTCACAGGCGCCAATCTGGGCAAACAGCTTGTCCATGCTCTCGGGCATGAAGGGGGTGAGGAGCACGCCGCAGATGCGGGTGGTCTCCAGCAGGTTGTACAGCACGTGGGCCAGGCGGGCGCCGCTTTGCTCCATGTCCTTGGCCAGGGCCCAGGGGGCATTCTCGTCAATGTACTTGTTGGCCCGCTGGATGACCTTGAACACCTCTTCCAGAGCCTTGTGGGGGGCGTAGGTGTCCATGTCCTTCTGGTAGGCGTCCCGCAGGGCGGAGGCCATGCCGATGAGCTGGGTGTCCACCTCCTGGGGCTCGGCCCAGGTCTTGCACCCGGCGGGCAGCTGGCCGCCGAAGTACTTGCCCACCATGGCGGTGGTGCGGCTGACCAGGTTGCCCAGGTCGTTGGCCAGGTCGGTGTTGATGGTCTGGATGAGCAGTTCGTTGGAGAAGTTGCCGTCGGAGCCGAAGGGGAAGGTGCGCATGAGGAAGAAGCGCAGGGCGTCCACCCCGAACATCTCAGCCAGGATATAAGGGTCCACCACGTTGCCCTTGGACTTGGACATCTTGCCGCCGTCCAGCAGCAGCCAGCCGTGGCCAAAGACCTTCTTGGGCAGGGGCAGTCCCAGGCTCATGAGCATGGCGGGCCAGATGATGGAGTGGAAGCGGACGATCTCCTTGCCCACGATGTGCACGTCGGCGGGCCAGAACTTATCGAAGTCGTCGTACTTGTCGTTGTCATAGCCCAGGGCGGTGATGTAGTTGGACAGGGCGTCCACCCACACATACACCACGTGGCCGGGGTCGAAGTCCACGGGCACGCCCCAGGTGAAGGAGGTACGGGACACGCACAGGTCCTCCAGGCCGGGCTTGATGAAGTTGTTCACCATCTCGTTGACCCGGCTGCGGGGCTCCAGGAAGTCGGTGTTCTCCAGCAGGTCCTGGATGCGGTCGGCGTACTTGGACAGACGGAAGAAGTAGGCCTCCTCCTCGGCGTCCTGCACTTCCCGGCCACAGTCGGGGCACTTGCCGTCCACCAGCTGGGACTCGGTCCAGAAGGACTCGCAGGGCTTGCAGTACTTGCCCACATACTTGCCCTTGTAGATGTCCCCGTTCTCGTACATCTTCTTAAAGATTTTCTGGATGGCGGAGACATGGTAGTCGTCGGTAGTGCGAATGAAGCGGTCGTTGGAGATGTTCATCAGCTTCCACAAATCCAGCACGCCCCGGTCGCCGCACACGATCTTGTCCACGAACTCCTTGGGGGACACACCCGCCTCGGCGGCCTTGTCCTCGATCTTCTGGCCGTGCTCGTCGGTGCCGGTGAGGAACATCACCTCACGGCCCCGCAGACGCTGATAGCGGGCGATGGCATCGGTGGCCACGGTGCAGTAGGTGTGGCCGATGTGCAGCTTATCGCTGGGGTAGTAAATGGGGGTTGTGATATAAAAACGATTGTCAGACATGGGTATCCTCCTCCTTGTTCTCTCCGGTAAACATCATGGCTTGGGATTCCTCCCGGCTCCAGGTCCAGTCCTCCTCCACCCGGGGCTGAGGCTCCGGCTGGGTCAGAGGCGGCTGCTGGTCCTGGGGCTCAACCTGGGGCTCTGGGTCCTGAATGGAACAGGTGTCCAGATTTCCCTCCCAGCCCACCTTGGGCGGATTTTGCAGGTTGATGGGCAGCCGCCACAGGGCCGCCAGGGCGGCGGCAGACTGGGAGATGAGCAGCATGGCGGTGCCGGTGTCCGGACTGGAGGCCAGGGCCACCCAGGAGCACACCACCGTCATCCCCGCCAGCCACAGGGTGCGGCGGGGCCGGGCGGCGGCACAGGACATGCCCGCCCAGTCGGTGTACATCAGCATCCCGGCGATCACCGCCAGCAGCAGGGGCACATAGTCCCACAGCACCGGGTCAGCGGCGCAGTTGCGGTAGGTATTCAGCAGCCAGCCGCACCCGGCACAGGCGGGCAGGGCCGCCCAGAAGCCGCCCCGGCTTCTCCGCCCGGGGTGGTAGCCGTCCCGGCCAATTTGCAGCAGTCCGAAGAAGGCCAGCAGGGCCAGTACGGCGGTGACCATACTCAGCACACCGTTGTCGCCCCCCTGCCAGGTCTTCATGGCCAAAGCAACCTGATAGGCCTTCCACAGGGCCCGGCCCTGTCCAAAGAGCATGGGCACAGCGGCCAGAGCGCTGAAGGCACTGAACCACATCAAGGCCAGAAAGACCAGGTCTCCGGTGGCGAAAAAGCTCATGGCCCATCTCCGGCCCCGGACCTGAGCGCGCGGGGGCCGAACAATCGGCTGACGGGCGGCCAGAATGCACAGCACCGCCGCCGCCATCACCAGCACACACACCATGGCCACGCTGGCGGTGGCGCCCCGGACGGGCAGACCGAAGTCCCCCTCAAAGACGGTGGACTCCTGCCACAGCCGCACTCCGGTGGCAAGCCCGGCCAGAGCCAGGGTGCACACCAGCCACAAAATCTGATAGGGTTTCTTTCCACGCATGGAATTCTCCTCCTTCCGTTACAACAGGGTGAAATCCTGGAAGGGGAAGAGCACCATCACCGCCCGCCCAATGACGCTGCGGGTGTCGATGATGCCGATGCTGGGGTAACGGCTGTCGGCGGAGTCGTTGCGGTTGTCGCCCATGACGAAGATGCACCCTTCCGGCACCGTCACATGGTTGACGCCCTCGCCGTAGTTGGGCACCTTCATGGCCTCCTTGATATAATCCTCTTCCAATGGGGTGCCGTCCACATAGACGGTCCCGGTGTCGTAGTCAATGTCCACCCGCTGGCCCTCGGTGGCGATGACCCGCTTGACCAGAGAGTCCTCCTGGTAGGAGCGCTGGGTGAGCACCACAATGTCCCCCTGCTTGGGCTCGTAGCCCAGGCACCACACCAGCATGGAGTCCCCGTTTTGCAGGGTGTTCTCCATGGAGCTGCCGCTGACCACGATGATGCGCACCACGAAGGTGAAGATCAAAATGAGGGCGGCCAGCACAAACACCAGGGTGCGGACATTCAAATACAGCTCATAACCCAGAGACGTGTCCTTCTTGGTGCGGGTGGGGGTGGGCGGCGGGGTGGTGGTCTCCGTGAGGTCGGTGAGGTCCGACCAATCACCGAGATTCAGATTCCCCAGGCCGTCGGTGCCCTCGGGCTCAGACGGGGTGGTGGGCTGGCTGTCCTGCCATAGTTCATCCATTATTTTCCACTTCCTCTGTGGGGATTTGTTGGGCCAGAGCCTGGGGGTCGTCGTACACCATCTGGAAGGTGGCGGCGTCCATGGTCTCAAAGGCCAGCAGATAGCGGGCCACCAGCTCCAGCTTGTCGCTGTCCCGCTTCAAAATCGCCTGACAGGCCTCATAGGCCTGGTCCAGCAGGTGCTTGACCTCGCTGTCAATGAGGGCAGCGGTCTCTTCCGAGTAGGGCTTGGCCTGGGCCATGGAGCGGCCCAGGAACACCTCGTCGTGCTCGGAGGAGAAGGTGACCAGTCCCAGCTTCTCGCTCATGCCGTACTTGGTCACCATGTCCCGGGCGATGGCGGAGGCCCGCTGCAAGTCGCTGATGGCCCCGGTGCACACAAAGCCCAGGGCGTGGGCCTCGGCGGCCCGGCCGCCCAGCAGGGTGCACAGGGTCTCGCACAGCTCCTGGCGGCTCACATGGCCCTTGTCTTCCTGGGGCCGGTTGATGGTCATACCGGCGGCCTGGCCTCGGGGGACGATGGTGATCTGATGCACCGGGTCCTGGGTGGCCAGAGCGTGGCTGACCACGGCGTGGCCTGCCTCATGGTAGGCGGTGATGCGGCGGTCCTCCTCCAGCTGGGCCCGGCTCTTCTTCTCGGGGCCGGCAATCACCTTAATCACCGACTCCTGAATGTCCTTGAGGGTGATAAAGGGCTGGTTTTTCCGGGCGGCCAGCAGCGCCGCCTCGTTCATCAGGTTCTCCAGGTCGGCTCCGGTGAAGCCGGTGGTCTCCCGGGACACCTCTTTGAGGTCCACGTCCTCGGCCAGGGGCTTGCGCCGGGCATGGACCTTCAAGATCTCCTCCCGGCCCTTCATGTCGGGGCGGCCCACATACACCTGGCGGTCAAAGCGGCCGGGGCGCAGCAGGGCGGGGTCCAGAATGTCCTGGCGGTTGGTGGCGGCCAGCACGATGACCCCCTCGTTGGCGGCAAAGCCGTCCATCTCCACCAGCAGCTGGTTGAGGGTCTGCTCCCGCTCGTCGTGGCCACCGCCCAGGCCAGCGCCACGCTGGCGGCCCACGGCGTCGATCTCGTCAATGAAGACAATGGCGGGGGCCTCTTTCTTGGCCTGGTCGAACAGGTCACGGACACGGGAGGCACCCACGCCCACGTACAGCTCCACAAAGTCGGAGCCGGAGATGGACAGGAACTTCACCCCCGCCTCCCCTGCCACGGCCTTGGCCAGCAGGGTCTTACCGGTGCCCGGAGGGCCCACCAGCAGCACGCCCTTGGGGATGCGGGCGCCCAGGTCGATGTATTTTTGGGGGTTGCGCAAAAAGTCCACCAGCTCTTGCAGCTCGGCCTTCTCCTCGTCGGCACCCGCCACGTCGGCAAAGGTGACCTTCACGGTGCCGTCCCCCTGGACGGTGCGGGCCTTGCCAAAGCGGCTCATGCCCCCCTGTCCGCCCTGGGCGTTTTGCTGGCGCATGGCCATCACGCCCCAGATCACCATGACCACCACCACGGTACCCACAATGGGAATGGTGATTTGCAGCCACAGGGGCATCTCATAGGCGGGCTGGATGTCAAACTCCTTTAAGGTGCCGTCGGCCTGCTGCTGGTCGATGACGTCCCCCAGGTCGTTGTAGAACAGCTCCACATCCGCCAGGCGGTGGTACCACACCTTTCCGTCCTCCATCTGGAGCACCAGGGTCTGGTTGTCCTCCACCTGGAAGGCAGTGACCTGTTCGTTTAAGAAATAGCTTCGCACCTGGCTGTATGAGATGAAGTTCTCCTGTTGGGCGGAGCGGAAGGCGGTAAAGCTCCACACCAGCAGCAGAATGAGCACCACATACACCACGGCACTGCGCACATGTTTTCCACGATTCAAAATTGAATACAGCTCCTTTTCTCCCCGAAGGGGCTCACTCGCCGCCGTAGACGGAGGGCTTCAAAATGCCCACATATGGCAGATTGCGGTACTTTTCGTCGTAGTCCAGGCCATAGCCCACCACAAAGGCATCGGGGATGGTAAAGCCCACATAGTCGGCCACAATGGGCTGGGTGCGGCGGTCGGGCTTATCCATCAGGGTGCAGATGCGGATGGAGGCGGGCTTGCGGGCCTTGAGAATCTCCATGAGGTAAAACAGGGTGTTGCCGGAGTCCAGAATGTCCTCCACGATGATGAGGTCCCGGCCCTCGATGGAGTCGGACAGGTCCTTCTTAATTTCCACCTGGCCGGAGCTCTTGGTGCCCGCTCCGTAGGAGGACACCGCCATAAAGTCCACCGTCACCGGCAGGTCGATGGCCCGGGTCAGGTCCGCCATAAAGATGTAGGAGCCTCGCAGCACCGAGGCCAGCACCGGCTCCTTCCCGGCGTAGTCGGCGGTGATCTGGGCGCCCAGCTCCTTCACGCGCTGACGGAGCTGCTCTTCACTATACAGAATGGATTCCACGTGTTCATGCATGGTCTTCGTTCTCCTTTGTCACATTGATAGATCGGGCGGGCTGTCCGGGCTGGGCCAAAAAGGCCTGGTCCACCCCCAGCAGCGCCACCGCTGCCACCCGCTCCCCCTGGGCCACCACCGGAAGGCGGGGGCGGAGGTGGGAGGGGATTTTCTTCTCGATCATAAGTTTTTTCACCGTCTTGGTGGGTCGCTTGGGCAATTGCAGGGTGTCCCCCACCTCTCTGGGGCGGAGCACATAGTCTCCCGGGATGAGCCACAGCCCCTCCCCCTTCTCTTGGGGGCATACCGCCGTGCGGCACTCCACCCGCCATTCCCCCCACGGGGTGTATCCGTCCCGAAGGGGCACCGGACTGAGGGTTTTTTCCTCCCGCACCGGGGCGATGTCCAGCCGATTCCAGCTTTTCCGGGCCACATAGCCGGGCAAATCCAGCCGGGCCCCGCTCTGGGCCTCTGCCATGAGTCCATACAGCCCATCCAAATACACCTGGGAGGGGTGGATGTGCAGCCCGGTGAGCACCTGGGCCAGCCGCCGCATCACCAGCGGTCTGGGCTGGGCCAGCAGCTGGGAAATGTCCACCGCCACCCCCTCCGGCCCTTCCGTCACTCCAGGCACGGCCTGGGCCAGGGTGTCCAGCAACTGGGCATCCTCCCGCAGCTTGGCCGCCGCCTGGGCGATGTGGTGTACCGCCTGGGGGTTGAGCTCAAAGAGCAGGGGCAGCACCTGGTGGCGCATCCGGTTGCGGGTGTAGGCGGGGTCGGCGTTGCTCTCGTCCTCCACGTGGGGGACGTGGCGGCGGCGGAGGTAGTCCTCCACCTGCTCCCGGGTCACCTCCAGCATGGGGCGGATGAGCATGTCCTGCCGGGGCTGAATGCCCCGCAGGCCCTGGAGTCCAGAGCCCCGGATGAGGTGCATGAGCACCGTCTCCGCCTGGTCTCCGGCGTGGTGCCCGGTGGCAATGAGGGTGTAACCCTCCCGCCGGGCGGTGTCGTAGAGAAAGGCATAGCGCAACGCCCGGGCGGTCTCCTCCACCCCCTGCCCCCGCTGGGCAGCGGCGTTGGGCACGTCCCCGTGGCCCACATGGAGGGGGACCTGGTGGCGTTCACACCAGGCACGGACAAAGTCCTCCTCCCCGTCGGAAGCTTGACGGATGCCGTGGTGGAAGTGGGCGGCCCCCACCTGGTAGCCGCCCCGGCTCGCCCCGTCCAAGAGGCGGCAGAGCAGATACATGGAGTCCGCTCCCCCGGACACGGCGCACAGCACCCGGTCCCCGGGGGCAATCAGGTGGTAGGAAAACAGCTCTGCCATCAGTAGTCCTCTTCGTCGTAGTTGTAGGCCAGATTGCGGAAGGTGGTGAACTCGGGCCGCCACTCCAGCATGACGGTGCCCGTCTCGCCGTGGCGGTTTTTGGCCACAATGCACTCGGCCACGTTGGGGTTCTCGGTGTCGTCCTCGTAGTAGCTCTCCCGGTAGATGAACATGACGATGTCGGCGTCCTGCTCGATGGAGCCGGACTCCCGCAGGTCGGAGAGCATGGGCCGCCGCTGGCCCGCCGCCCGGCTCTCGTTGGCACGGGAGAGCTGGGACAGGCAGATGACGGGGACGTTGAGCTCCTTGGCCATGAGCTTCATGGACCGGGAGATGTCGGAGACGATCTGCTGGCGGTTGTCGCTGGCCCGGGTGGGCCCTCCGGCGGAGGTCATCAGCTGGAGGTAGTCCACGATGACCAGCCCCAAATCCTTGATGCGGCGGCACTTGGCGTTCATGTCCGCCACGGACAGGGAGGAGTCGTCGTCCATGTAGATCTTGGCCTGGCTGAGGGTAGCCACCGCCATGGCCAGCCGGGACCACTCCTCCTCCCCCACAATGCGGCCGGTGAGCAGTTTTTTGTTGTCAATGAGGCACTCGGTGGAGATGAGCCGCAAACCCAGCTGCTCCCGGCTCATTTCCAAGGAGAAGATGGCCACGCTCTTGCCCGAGTGCTTGCCCGCCTCCAGGCCGATGTTCAGAGCCAGAGAGGTCTTACCCATACCGGGTCGGGCGGCGAGAATCAAAAGGTCGGAGTTGTTCAGACCGGAAATTCTCCGGTCCAGGTCAATGAGGCCGGTGGAGATGCCGGGGAACTCCGCCCCGTTCTCCTGCCGCTCCTTGATGGTCTCCCACACCTGGCTCATCACCGTGGCGATGTGGGTCATGCCCTGGGCGGAGCGGCCCTGGCGGATGGCGTAAATGCGCTGTTCGGCGGCCTCCAGAATCTGCTGGGCGGTGCCGCTCTCGCTGCGCACCATCTCCTCCAGCTCCCCGGCGGTCTCCCCCACTCTTCTCAGCAGGGCCTTGTCGGCCACAATGCTGACGTACTCCATGACGTTGGCCGCCGTGGGGGTGATCTCCATGAGCTGGCGCAGGTAGGCCACTGAGGTGTTCTCGTCGTACACCCCCGCCTGTTTCATGCGGTCCAGCACCGTCACCGGGTCGATGGTCTCGAAGCGGTTGAACATGGTGAACAGCACCTGGTAGAGCTCCCGGTTTTGCCGCAGATAGAAGTCGTCGGGGGTCAGGCGGGCCACCACGTCGGGAATACACCGGTCGTCGATGAGCATGGAGCCCAGCACCGCCTGTTCCGCCTCCACCGAGTGGGGCAGGCGCAGGCCATTGAATTCGTCCACTGTCATCCCTCCCAGTTGTATACTGTGGGCGTAATCTTACGCCTCCTCGGTGACCATCACACGGACGGTTCCGGTGATCTCATAGCCCAGCTTGCACTTGACCTCGTAGCCGCCAAAGGCCTTGATGGGGTCGGCCAGCACCAGCTTGGACTTGTTGATGTCGATGTTGTACTGCTGCTTGAGGCCCTCGGAGATCTCCTTGGTGGTCACCGAGCCGAACAGGCGGCCACCCTGGCCAGCCTTGGCCACGATCTTCACCGGGCACTCCTTCAAACGGCTCACCAGGTCCATGGCGGCCTGACGCTCCTCGGCCTCACGGGCACGGCGGGCCTTATCCTGCATCTTCATGGTGTTGATGTTCTCGGCGCTGGCCTCCACGGCCAGCTTGCGGGGCAGAAGGAAGTTGCGGGCGTACCCGTCGGACACGTCCACCATCTGGCCCTTCTTGCCGTGGCCCTTCACGTCCTGCTGTAAAATCACTTTCATGATGTGTTCCTCCTAAAAATATGGTTTGCTTGGAGGGCGTATCTGAAAACCAAGAAATCGCCGAATTTTCCACAAGCAACAGACAGATACAAGGCAAAAAGCGCAGGAATCCTGGGTGGATTCCGAGCATTTTTAACGCAGTAGCTGGCGTTGATTGTTGGGAAAGTCAATGATTTCGACTTTTCAGAAAGCCCCTAGGGAGAAGTGTTTACTCCTCCTCTTCCCCCATCTCCTCCGGGTCGTCGGTCTTGAAGTACCGCTCGAGCGTGGCCATGAGGGATTCCGTCACCTGCTTCAACGTCTGCCCGGCGATCTGGGCTCCGGCGGCTCCGGCGTTTCCGCCGCCGCCCAGGGCCTCCAAAATCACCTGGACATTGGTGTCGTTGATGCTGCGTGCCGACACCACCACCCGGTCCCCGTCGGGATAGAGGACGAAGGAGGTGTTGATGCCTGCAATATTCAACAGCTCATCGGCCGCCTGGGCGGCTGTGACCCGATTGACGGTATGGTCGACCGGCGCAATGGCAATATCCTGCCGGTACATCTTGGCATTTTGAATGATGCCGTACTTGGCCACGGTGTCGGCCAGGCCGGTCTGGAACATCTTCTTCACCTCGCCGGTGTCCCCTCCGGCCCGGCGCAGGAAGGCGGCGGCCTCGAAGGTACGGCCTCCGGTGCGCATGGTGAAGTTCTTGGTGTCCAGCATCAGGCCCGCCATCATGGCCTCTGCCTCGCCCCGCAGCAGCTCCCCGGGCTCCATGAGGTAGCCCAGCAGCTCGCTGACCAGCTCACAGGTGGAAGAGGCGTAGGGCTCGTGGAAATAGAGGGCGCCGCCCTCGATGTAGGTGGCGGCCCGGCGGTGGTGGTCGATGACCGCCACCTTGTTGCAGGACTGGAGCACCTCTCGGCTGGCCACCTGCTCGGGGCGGTTGGTGTCCACCACCACCAGCAGGGACCGGGAGTCCGCCTTCAAAAGGGTCTCCTGGCTGTCCAAAAACAGGTCCTTGTACTCCTCCATCCCCTCCAGCTTACGGTACAGCTGGTCGGCGGGGGTGGGGCCGCTCTCCCGGACGATGTAGTGGGGCACGCCCTTCTTGCGGGCAATGGCGCACACGCCCACGGCGGCGCCCACGGCGTCCATGTCGGCGGCGGCGTGGCCCATGACGAACACGCAGGAGGCGTCCGCCACCAGCTCGCCCAGAGCGGAGGCCATGACCCGGCTCTTGACCTTGGTGCGCTTCTCCGTCTCCTTGGCCCGGCCGCCGAAGAACTCGAAGTTGAAGCGGTTTTTCACCACCGCCTGATCGCCGCCCCGGGACAGGGCCATTTCCACGGACAGAGAGGCAAAGCGGTACAGGTCCGCCGGGGTCTCCCCGTCCACGCCGATGCCCAGGGAAAGGGTCACCGAGATACCGTTGGGGGTCTGCACCTGGCGGATGGAGTCGAGAATGGAGAACTTCTCCTCCTTGTACCCCTGCAAATACTGCTCCTCAAAGATGTAGAGGAAGCGGTCCCGGTCCAGACGGCAGAAGATGCCCCCCACATCCCCCATCCACTGAGAGATGCGCTGGTTGATGTCTGCGATCATGTTGGAGGCCACATTTTCCGGCAGCCCCTTGATGGTGTCCTCGTAGTTGTCCAGCAGCAGGATGGCCACCACCGGACGGGTGGCCTGGTAGATCTCTTTCAAATTGCTGGCCTCGGTGACGTCCAGCCAGTAGGTGGTGGCCAGCAGGCTCTCCTGGCCCTCCTCCTGGGTGCGGCCCACGTTGCCGAACACCTGGTAGCGGCGGCGGCCCATGGCCACCTCGTGGGGGCACTCGTGCTTGCCCTCCAGCAGCCAGCGGCTGTCGAACTGGGGGGCAATGTCGGTGAGTTTGGTGTCAAACAGGCGGTTCCGGTCCCCGGACAGGTGGAGGAAGCGGTCGTTGGACCACACGATCTCCTCGGTGTCGGGGCGGAACATCATCACCGGCAGGGGGCAGTTGAGGGTGCTGTCCCGGGTGGCCTCGTCCACGCTGCCCAGCAGCTGGTCCAGGTACCGGGTGGCCTCCCGGCGGCGCAGCAGAGAGGCCCGGAGATAGAGCAGGTACAGCACCAGCACCACCGCAGCCTCTCCCAAGGCCATCTGCACATTGCCCAGCAGGGCGGTGATGGCGGCAAAGACAATCATAACCAAAAAGTACAGGCCAAATCGAGGGCCCAGCAGCCGGGACAATGTCCGATTCATCTCATTCACTCCTTTTGTCCCAAAATCCCCGTCTCACAGGGGTCCTCCGGGGTGTTTGGGCGGTTTTTCGCCCCCGTTCCCCGGGAAAATACAAAACTCCATACAGATGAATTATTATATCAAATCCCACCCGTAAAAACAAGGGATTGGAAATCAAAATGGAAGGGGCACAAGAAATGTGGACAGATTGGATAAAATGCCATTGCACATCCCCGTCCCAGTTGCTATAATAGTTTTCACCAATCATTCAGGTATCTGCCTGGAGGTATTTGCGTCAGCCGTGGTTCTCGGTTGACGCAATCTTCTCACCCCGAGCATTTACCGCTTTACTGTGTAAAGGAGACGAGTTCCATGCTGGATATTCAAGTCAAGCTGGCCGAGCAGCGCAAGCCCCTGCCCGACCCCGACACCCTGCAATTCGGTAAGACCTTTACCGACCACATGTTTTTGATGAACTACGACGCCGGCCAGGGCTGGCACGACGCCCGGGTGGTGCCCTACGGCCCCCTGTCCATGGAGCCCTCCTGCATGGTGTTCCACTACGCCCAGGAAATTTTTGAGGGCTTGAAGGCCTACCGCACCCCCGAGGGCAAGGTGCAGCTGTTCCGCCCGGTGGAGAACGCCCGGCGTTTGAACTCCTCCTGCCAGCGCCTGTGCATCCCCGAGATTCCCGAGGAGGACTTCGTCCAGGCGGTGAAGGCTCTGGTGAAGGTGGATGAGGCCTGGGTGCCCAACAAACTGGGCACCTCCCTGTATATCCGCCCCTTCATCATCGCCACCGACTGCTCCCTGGGTGTCCACGCCTCCCACAGCTACCTGTTTGCCATCATCTGCTGCCCCGTGGGCGCCTACTACCCCGAGGGCATCAACCCGGTGAAAATCTACGTGGAGAGCGAGGACGTGCGGGCGGTGCGGGGCGGCACCGGCTACACCAAGTGCGGCGGCAACTATGCCGCCTCCATCCGGGCCGGAGAGCGGGCGGAGGCCCAGGGCTACTCTCAGGTGCTGTGGCTGGACGGCGTGCACCGCAAGTATATTGAGGAAGTGGGGGCCATGAACGTGCTGTTCAAGGTAAACGGCACCGTCATCACTCCCCAGCTCACCGGCTCCGTGCTCCCCGGCATCACCCGCAAGAGCTGCCTGGAGCTGCTGCGTGATTGGGGCATTCCCGTGGAGGAGCGGCTGGTCACCGCCCAGGAGCTGTTTGACGCCGCCAAGGCGGGCACCTTGGAAGAGGCCTGGGGCACCGGCACCGCCGCCGTGGTCTCCCCCATCGGCCTGCTGGCCTGGGAGGACCAGAAGGTGGAGGTCAGCGGCGGCAACATCGGCCCCCTGACCCAGAAGCTGTACGACACCCTCACCGGCATCCAGTGGGGCACCATTCCCGACACCCACGGCTGGGTGGTTCCCGTGGAATAAGTTGAAAAAGGACGCTGCATTCCATGTGCAGCGTCCTTTTTATCTGAAATCCACGGTTGTGATGGAAAAGGCCTACCCTTCCACCGTCTTTCTGGTTCCGGCTTGCCAGCCTGGCGGGGACGCTACCCGCTGGGGGTTTCTTTTGAGCGGGCAAAAGAAACCAAAACCCGCTTAGGGCGTTCCCCCCTAAGGACCTCCCTTGGGGTACGAGGCTGGAACTGCGTCAAGTCTCTATTCGGCCCGTCACCCTTGCTGCGGCCCCTGTTTGTGCCACCACACCAGGCTATCTTGGGCAGCTGGCCCTATAGCTAGGTGGTTTCCATGCCCGGGCCTACCTTGGAGAAGCGGCGTTCCCGCCGCTGGGAACCAGGCATCCGGTAGCTGGGAACAGCGACTCACCAAGGTAAAGCCCTGGCAGTAGAAGGATGCTCCAGCAGAGAAGTAGATACCCCCCATAGAACGACAAACCGTCCATGTGACCTCACCGGGCCAAGGGCTGAAAATAGAACGGCGCACACTCCAACCAGTACCGGCGGGGTGGATTCCACAAGGCGGGGGAAGGCCCCGCCTTTGGCGATTCTTTCCCCGATTTCTCATCGCTGAGAAATCGGGCCCAGCGGAGCGCGTCCCCTGCCAGGGGCGCAGGTCCCACACCTGAGAAATAAGTCGAAAAAGCGGATGCAACTTCCACAGCTGCATCCGCTTTTGTGTATCTTTTACTTCTGGTACGCCTTGGCCGCCCCCACAAAGCCCCGGAACAGGGGATGGGCCCGGTTGGGTCGGCTCTTCAGCTCGGGGTGGAACTGACCTGCCACAAACCAGGGGTGGTCGGGCAGCTCCACCATCTCCACCAGCCGTCCATCCGGGGACAGGCCGGAGAGCACCAGCCCCGCCTTGGTTAGCTCCTCCCGGAAGGTGTTGTTTACCTCGTAGCGGTGGCGGTGGCGCTCGTGGATGTCCTGGACCCCGTAGATGTCAGCGGCCCGAGTGCCCTCCACCAGGTGGCAGGGGTAGCTGCCCAGCCGCATGGTGCCGCCCATGTCGGTGACCCCCACCTGGTCGGGCATCAGGTCAATGACGGGATGGGTGGTGGCGGGATTGAGTTCGGAGGAGTGGGCGTCGGTCATGCCGCACACATGGCGGGCAAACTCCACCACAGCCAGCTGCATGCCCAGGCAGATGCCCAGGAAGGGGATGTTGTTCTCCCGGGCGTAACGGATGGCGGAAATTTTGCCCTCAATGCCCCGGTTGCCAAAGCCGCCGGGCACCAGAATACCCTGCACGCCCTCCAGCACCTGGGCCACGTTGTCCTGGGTGACCGTCTCGGAGTCCACCCAGCGGATGTGCACCTTCACGTCGTTTTCAATGCCGCCGTGGGTGAGGGCCTCCACCACGGACAGATAGGCGTCGTGGAGGGAGACGTACTTGCCCACCAAAGCGATCTCCACGGTGTCTTTCACGTTCTTGGCCCGGTACACCATGGTGGCCCACTCGGTGAGGTCGGGGGCGTGACAGATGAGCCCCAGACGACGCACCACCACGTTGGCCAGCCCCTCCCGCTCCAGCATCAGGGGCACCTCATAGAGAATGTCGGCGGTGAGGTTGGGGATGGCGTTTTCCACCGGAATGTTACAGAACAGGGCAATCTTGTCCAAAATATCCTGGGGAATGGGGGCATCGCTGCGGCACATGATGACATCCGGCTGAATGCCCAGGCTCAACAGCTCCTTGGCCGAGTGCTGGGTGGGCTTGCTCTTGAGCTCCCCAGAGCCGGGAATGGAGACAATGAGGGAGACGTGAATGAACATCACGTCCTGACGCCCCCGCTCGGCGGCCACCTGCCGGATGGCCTCCAGGAAGGGCTGGGACTCAATGTCGCCCACGGTGCCGCCAATCTCCACAATGGCCACATCGGTGTCGGGCCCCTCCAGAGAGTAGATGTTGGCCTTGATCTCGTTGGTGATGTGGGGGATGATCTGTACCGTGCCCCCCAGGTAGTCCCCCCGCCGCTCCCGGTTCAATACGTTCCAGTACACCTTACCCGAGGACACCGAGGAGTTAAAGGTGAGGTTTTCGTCAATAAATCGCTCGTAGTGGCCCAAATCCAGGTCGGTCTCCGCCCCGTCGTCGGTGACGAACACCTCCCCGTGCTGGTAGGGGCTCATGGTGCCCGGGTCCACGTTGAGGTAGGGGTCCAGCTTCTGCACCTTCACCCTCAGCCCTCGCTGTTTCAGCAGGCGGCCCAGAGAGGCGGCGGTGATGCCCTTGCCCAGACCGGACACCACACCCCCGGTGACAAAGATAAATTTCGTGTTCATGGCCATATGTGCTTCCTCCTTTGGACAGGAAGATGCGCCCTTGCGCCGGACCCCATTGCCCGGCCCTGTCAAAAAAATAATACGCAATATTTTACCCCCGTACCCCGGGACAAGTCAAGGCACGGCCTCGCCAATTTCCCGGGGGTACGGGGGTGAATTTCTGGTATAAAATGTAACTCTCTCACCCCTGGGCGTGGAGGGCGGCGATGATGCGCCGCTTGTACGCCAAAAATTCCGGGGTGAGGTTGAACTCCACGTGGCGGGGCCGGGGCTCTTGCACCACGATCTCCTCCCCAATGCGGCCGTCCATGAGAAGATAGATGCGGTCGGAGAGGAGGATGGCCTCGTCAATGTCATGGGTGATAAAGAGGGTGGACAGGCGAATGTCCTCCATCACCTTCAAATACCACTCGTGCACCGAGGACTTGGTGAGGGTGTCCAGGGCGGAAAAGGGCTCGTCCAGCAGCGCCACGTTCTGGGAGAACAGGTAGGTGCGCAGCAACGCCGCCCGCTGGCGCATGCCGCCGGACAGCTGCCCCGGCCACTTCTTCTCGGTGCCCTCCAGCCCGAACTGGGCAAACAGGGCGGCGGCCTGGGCCCTGGCCTCCTTTTTCTTCATCCCCCGCAGCATCAACGGCAGCGCCACATTGTCCTCAATGGTGCGGTAGGGCAGCAACAGGTCCTTTTGCAGCATGTAGCTGATGCGGCCGGGCTGGCCCGTCACGTCCTCCCCGTCCAGAAATACCTGCCCTTTGTCGGGGCGGAGCAGGCCGGAAATGACGTTGAAGAGGGTGGTCTTTCCGCCGCCGCTCACCCCCAGCAGGCACACCAGCTCCCCCTCCTTGAGGTGGATGGACACGTCACGGAGGACCTGGTTGTCTCCAAAGGCCAGGCTGACGTTGCGTACTTCCAGCTTGTCCACGGTCACTTCTGGGGCAGGTAGTCGTTGGAGAATCCGGCGTTGGGGTCCACGGTGCCCTCCAGCAGCTGGTTGTCGTTGAGCCAGGTGAAGAAGCCGCTCCAGCGGTCCGGGTCCATCTCGCCCCAGCGCTCCGCGTCCGCCTGGTACTCCTTGGCCAGGTACTTCTGGCTGGCCACCACCAGCTCCTCGTTGCTCTTGAGCTCGGGGGCGGCCTCCATGAGAATCTGGGCGGCCTCCTCGGGGTGCTCCATGGCGTACTCATAGCCCTGGGTCACGGCGGCCATAAATGCCTTGGACTCCTCCTCATGCTCGCTGAGATAGGTATTGTTGCCGATGATCACGGGGGTGTAGAAGTCAAACACCGGGTCGATGTCGGCAAACTCGAAGTAGTCGGTGTCCAGACCCGCCACCTCACAGGCGATGCCCGCCCAGCCGTAGTAAATCCAGATGGCGTCCACAGACTTGCTCTCCAGGGCAGACACCTCGTCGGTGACGGTGGAGGGGATGAGCTCCACCTTGGAGAAGTCGCCGCCGTCGGCCTCCATCACCTGCTGGATGGTGGCCTTCTCCACGGGCAGGTCCCAGGTGGCGTACTTGTGGCCCTCCAGGCCCTTGGGAGTGTCCATACCCTCCCCGGCCCGGGAGATGATGCCGGAGGTGTTGTGCTGGATGATGGCAGCCACAGCGGTGATGGGCAGGGGGTCGTCCCCAATGAGGCCGGGGGCGATGTAGTCCTGGAAGGACACGCCGAACTGGGCCTTGCCCGAGGCCACCAGCACCTCCGCGCCGTCCTCGGGGGGCTGCACCACCTCCACCTCCAGGCCGGCATCTTCAAAATAGCCGTTGGCCATGGCCACATAGATACCGGTGTGGTTGGTGTTGGGGGTCCAGTCCAGCACGAAGGTGATCTTCTCCAGGTCCTTCTCCCCGTCCTGGGTGTTGTTCTCAGTCTTCTGCCCGCAGGCAGTGAGAGACGCCGCCAGGCCCAGGGTCAGCGCCCCGGCCAGCAGACGATATGTCCATTTCTTCATCATTTGTTCCTCCTCTTCTCCTCATCCACGGAGCGGTAGGGCATACACCGCCGCTCCAGCCACCCCACCAGGGCCATGAGGGCCAGGGACAGGGCGGAAATCAAAAAGATCACAGCAAACATCTTGTCAAAGGCAAAGGCCTTTTTCACCCGGGTCATGTACACGCCCAGGCCACCAAAACCGCCCAGCCACTCGCTGATGACGGCGCCCACAATGGAGTAGGCGGCGGCGATGCGCAGCCCGGAAAAGAACTGGGGCAGAGCCCAGGGGCATTTCAAGTAGCGGAAAATCTGCCACCGCCCCGCTCCCATGGAGCGCAGAAGCCCCACGGCATCGGGGTCCACCCCCCGGAAGCCGTCCAGCAGTCCCACCGTCACCGGGAAGAAGGTGACCAGCACCACCAAAATGACCTTGGGGGTCATCTCATAGCCAAACCACAGCACCAACAGGGGCGCAATGGCCACGGTGGGGATGGTCTGGGTGATGACCAGAATGGGGTAGAAAATCTTGTACAGCAGCTCAAAGGCATCCATGGCCACGGCGAACACAAAGCCCACCGCCACCCCAATGCACAGGCCTAGGGCGGCCTCCTGCAAGGTGATGAGCAGGTTTTCCCACAGGGCGGGGGCGTCGGTGACAAAGGCGGTGACCACCTGCACCGGGGAGGGCAGCATGTAGCTGGGCACCAGCCCGGACACACACACCAGCTGCCACACCGCCAGCAGCACCGCCACCCCGGCGATCCCGGGCAGCTTAGCCCTGGTGGTGCTTGGTAACTTTCTGATCAATGGTGAGAATCTCCCCTTCCGGCTCGTAGACCACCTTGATATAGGCGGACACTTTCTTGGCGCCAGCCCGGACAGCCACATGCTGGCACTCCTTGACAATGTCCATGAGCTGGTCGTAGTTGTCCCCCTCGATGGTGGTCTCAAAGGGACCCACATAGTAGTTCAGGCCGGTGGAGCGGATGTAGTCGATGACCTCATCCACCATGCGCACCAGTTCCTGGTCGTTGTCCGCCTGGGGCAGACTCTGAATGGCAACACTTGCTTTCATTGCTCTTCCTCCATGCATAAAAAATACCCCGCCGGCAATACCGGCGGGGCACCACAAAACACCTATGCTCCCTACGCTGGCATTACCCAGATCAGGTTAAGGGTCGCAGGATATACCTGCCTCTCAGCTCCTTTCCTGGAGCTCCCCTGTCAACATGCCAGTTTAGTCCTTTTTTCGGCGGTTGTCAACACTTTGCGTCCTGTGCCATCCTCCGTGATTCTCGGACCGATACCCCCTGCCCAATCATCACGGTCATGGTAAACCGCCGCTTCTCCGGATCATAGTCCCACTGGAAATCCCCTTCATACTTTTTCAGGGCCTTGGCCACACGTTTCAGCCCAAAACCGTGTCCCTCTCCCCCTGCCTTGGTGGAGCGCAGCCCATCCTCCCCCACCACGGGGGGCCGATCACAGCTGTTTTCCACCACCACCACTTGGTAGCCATTGCGCAGGGCAGTGGCCAGCTCCACCCACTTTTCCTGGGAGTCCCGGGCGGCGGTGAGGGCGTTGTCCAGGAGGTTGCCCAGGATGGCCACCAGGTCGAAATCCTCCACGCCCTCCAGGTTGCACAGCTGTACATCATAGGTAAAGGCGATGTTCTTCAGCTCGCAGGCGGTGACGTACTTGTCCACCATCACATCCAGGACCCGGTTGCCGCTGTGGCAGCGGCGGGTGTATGCCTGGAGCTGCTGCTCCATCTGGGCGATGTACTGCTCCACCTTGGGGTCCTGGTTCAGGTTTCGGATGGCCTCCAGGTGATTTTTGGCGTCGTGGGCGTAGCTTCTCAGCTGCTGGTTCTGCCGCTCCAAAATCTCATAATAGGACTGCTCCATCTGGAGCTGCTCTTCCTTTTGGCGCTGGGCCAAGGCAATCCGTTTCCGCTCCCACCCCAGCTGGTACACCAACACCACCACTACTGTGGCCACACACAGGGCCATGCTGACCATCAGCATCATCGTGCGCCCGGACATGGTCACCGGCTCCTGGGCTATGCCTTTGGCCAGCCATATCACCCCCGCCAGCACAGCGGCCGGACACAGATACACAGGCACCGGAAGCTTGGGCCGCCCCTTATCGCCTGCCGCCAGATTGGCAATCACCAGGGCTCCCAGTTCAAAGAGCAGACAGGAAAGCGCCGCTTGCGTCATATCCAACGCCTCAAAAAAATCCCCCTGCTGCTTGAACACAAATTCACGGGCAATCACCGCCGCCAGCACACGCAGGATGGCGAGGACCCCTGCGTATCCCACCACCCTCCAGGGTGAAATTCGGAAGGCCAGCCAGCCCATGGCAAAACAGACGACAAAAAAGGTGCCCACACCAGAAGCTTTCCATACAGACAGCCCCATATGGGACAGTTCCGCCACCAGCATGGGTTGTACCACCAAGACCGTAAGGCCCAGCAACAGCAACTCCCATTCGGGTATCCGCGGCTTTGCCAGCCGAGAAAAGAACAGATACATAATCACAAGTTCCAGCAAGGCCACCACCGGAGAGGTGGCGAAGTTCCACTCTCCAAACAGTTCAATCATTCCTATCGCCTCCTCAAATAGTCAAACCAGTATTTGTGAAAGGCCGCCTGTCGCCGGGGCGCAATGGGGATGCGCTCTCCGGTCACCAGATACAGCTCGGAATAGGCATATTTGGTCACATGGTGGAGGTTGACCAGAAAGGACTTGTGGACGGGATAGAAAAACAGGTTGGGCAGCTTCTCCTCCCACACCTCCAACCGATCCCCAGTGACATACCGCTGGGTCTCGGTTACCACCACCACTCGGCGGTTCTCCCGGGTGACATACAGTACATCATCCGCCAGCACCCGCACCTGGGCCTGCTGATTGTACACGAATACATCCACATAGGCCCCGTCAATGTACTCCATGGCCTTGTCCAGCCCCGCATACAGCCGCTTCGGGTCAAAGGGCTTTTCCAAGTAGCGGAAGGCGTGGAGGTCCATGGCGTCGTCCTGGTACTCCCGGTAGGCGGTGACAAAGAACAGGGCCACCTTGCCGTTGCGGCATTTCAGCTCATGGGCCAGGGTAATGCCGTCCACCCCCTCCATCTGAATGTCCAAAAAGGCCAGGGTATAGGCCGTCTGGCTGTCCATCACCTGCCGGGGATCGGTGGCGGTGTCCAGGTGGGCGACAATGCCCCGTTGGGCCAGGTACGCCTGGACATGCTCCCGCACCTGCTCCAAAAATACGGGCTCATCATCGCAAATCAGCACGTTCATCGCCACTTCTCACCCCCTGGTTTTCTGTTCAAAAATATCTTAGCATTCCCCTTGCTGGGCCGTCAACCGCCCCCCGTCCGCACTTTGACGGGATTTTCTTGCACTTGGACAAAAGGGCTTTTTTGCCTTGGAATTCCATGGTACAGTGAATACACCAAATCCCCACAGGAATCCAAAGGAGGGAATCGAGTATGTACTGCAAAGCCACCCGCACCCAGATCAAGCTGCTCCTGAGCCAGTGGGGCGCCCTGCTGGCCTTCCTGTTGCTGCTGGCCCTGGCCCTCAACAACTTCGTGGAGAACGTGCTGGAGTTTCAGGGCACCGACGCACTGCTCATGTATCACCCCGCCAAGATGCTCAGCCTCAGCCACAACAGAAGCTACTACATGGCAGATACCATCATGATGCTGGTACAGCTGGTCCCTCTGCTCATCTGCATCCCCGCCGCCCTCTCCCTGTCCAAGGAGCAGCACACCGGGGAGTCGGTGGCCATGGTGGCCCGGCTGGGCGCCCGCACCTATCTGTTTTCCAAGATCACCGCCGTATTCGTGGTGACCACCCTGGTGTTTTCCGTTCCCTTTTTCATGGAACTGGCCTTGAACTGCATCTCCTTCCCCCTCAAAGGCGTCGGAGACTTTGGAAACGGGAATCTGTACGGCTCGGAGTATATCGAAACCACCAAAAACTACCTGTTCTATCCCATTTACCGCATTTCCCCCTACCTCTACACCGTGGTGGGTATTCTCCACTTCGGCATGGTCATGGGGCTGCTGGCCGCTGCCACCACCACCCTCTCCGCCCTGGTGCGGGTGAAATTCCGGGTGGTGCTCCTCCTCCCCGCCTTTCTCCTCCTCGAGCTGTCGGCATACCTGTCTCAATCCTTTGATGTATATTGGGCCCACTACGTCACCCTCTTCCACGGGGAGCCCCGCAATGACCTAGTCTTTGGGGTGGTCATTTTGGCCCTGCTGGCCTTCGTCATCCTGGGTACCCTGTGCGCTTCCCGAAAGGACTGGTTGTCATGAGGATGCGGCTGAAGCAAAACGCCTGGATGTTCCCCGCCGCTCTCTTTTTTGGGCTGTGGCTGTCCTGGTCCTACGTCAACCCCTATGGAGGTGTCACCTCTCTGTCCTCCCTGGTGTGTCAGCTCAGCGGAGCCCGGGGAGACTTCTCCTTGGATATCAATCTCCATGCACTGCTGGACCTCACCCTTCGACTGCTCCCCTCGCTGATCTTCCAGGCCCTGGCGGGCATCTCCCTCTACCGCCACACCTGCACCGCCAGCGTCTACGTCTTTTCCCGCATGCCCAACCGCCTGAAATGGTATGGGAAGGAGTGCGGCATTCTCGCCCTGCAAACCCTGCTCTACCAGGCCCTGGTGCTGGCCGCAGCGGTGGGGCTGGCCGCGGTGCGCTGTACCATCACCGATGTCTCCCAGGGGCTTCCGGTCCTGCTGACCCACCTGACCCTCTGGAGTCTGTGGACCTTCGCCTTCACCTTGGGCGTCAATCTGTTGGCCATCTATGTGGGCAGCTCCGCCGCCTTTGCCGCCCTGGCCGGGGTCCAGGTGGCGTGCATCGGCGCACTCATCGCCCTGGTCCCCCTCATCGAGCAGCCCGAACTGGCCCAGCAGTTCCTGCGCATCAATCCCGTCAGCTGCCTGGTCCTCAGCTGGCACAGAAGCATATTCCCCTCGTCCAGCTATACCCTGTCTGTGGGGGACTCCCTGACCTTTTTGCTCCTGGCCGCCGTGGTGGTGGCAGCGGTAGGCGGCTGGTTGATCCGCCGCCACGACTTACTCAAAACAGAAATGGATGGAGGGTAACGGATATGAAACTCACCGCAGAACATGTATATAAGACCATTCACGGGGCCCCCATCCTCCAGGACGTGGACCTCACCCTGGAGGGGGGCACCATCTACGGCTTTGTGGGCCGCAACGGCAGCGGAAAGACCATGCTGTTCCGGGCCCTGTCAGGGCTGATGAAGCTGACCCGGGGCACCGTCACCCTGGACGGTCAGGTGCTGGGCCAGGACTTCGCCGTTCTGCCCAGCCTGGGCATCGTGCTGGAGCATGTGGGGATGTACCCCAACCTCACCGGGGTGGAAAATCTGCGCTATCTGGCAGGCTTGACCCGCCGGGCGGGGGAGGCGGACATCCGAACGGCCATCGAACGGGTGGGCCTGGACCCTGACGACAAGCGTACCTACCGCAAGTACTCCCTGGGCATGAAGCAGCGGCTGGCCATCGCCCAGGCCATCATGGAAAAGCCCGATGTGCTCATGTTGGACGAGCCCACCAACGGCCTGGATGACGACGGCGTGCGAAAGATCCGGGACTTGATCCTGGTGGAAAAGGCCCGGGGGGCCATCGTCCTGCTGGCCAGCCACAACCAAGAGGATATCCGCATCCTGTCCGACCATCTGTTCCGCATGGAACAGGGAAGATTGGAGGAATTGTCATGAAACCACTGCGATGGATTTCCCCCATTCTCATTTGCCTGGTGGTGGTGGGCTTCGGCCTGTTCGGGGTCAAGTACCGCTCCACCTACACCGACCTCACCGCCCAGCCCAACTACACCCAGGACTTTATGGTGGCGGAGCTCTCCGGAGAGATGTGTGCAGATGCGTGCCAGTATGCAGCCCAGGAACTGCCCAAATCCCCCATCATCGCCCGGGTCACGCCCACCGAGGAGCTGGAGCCTCTGTGTCGCGCTGCTCGGCAGAAGTTCCAGGTGCTCCAAGTATTCAAGGGGGAGGGCCTGACCCCGGGAGATACCATCTATATTGGGAAGGAACATGGCTGGAGCATCCTCCCCAACAGCAACCCCAGTTCCCTGGAGTACGGCTATACCAACGCCCCACAACCGGGGCGGGAGTACCTGGTCTTTCTCTCCGGTCAGGCAGAAATCGTAGATGGCTTCCCCACCATCCCCACCTATCTGATGCCGAATTTCGCCCGGGTCACCCCCACCCCCATCTTCTGCTATGAGGATTTTGGCACCATGGAGGTGGTGCCCTGTGATGGCTTTGGCACCTATGTCCCCTATTCCCAGGTGTCCGGCAACGAATTTTTCTCCACGACCCAAGAGGGGCTGGAGAGGATGCTGGAGCTCAAGCACTCCCTTCTGGAGCAGTACCCCAAGGGTGTATAGACATGCAAAAAGCCCCGAATGCCGCTGCATTCGGGGCAACCAAACCAAGAATCATAAAACAAAAATCCCGAATGCGCTTGCATTCGGGATTTTTTAAATATCACAACAATATAGATACCCTTATACCTGATTCTTTTTCGCTGTGTTGATGGAAGCAATGAGCAATCGCTTGACCTCGGTACATTGTTTCAAAATGGTAGGATCATCATAGTAGCCACTTTCGATGAGCAGCTCCAGCCAGTATTCGCTTTCCGAACATTCTTTCAGTGCGATTTGCAATTTTGCAATAAAATCAGCCTTTCCATGGGCATACATGGCTTCCCGGATGTTGGCACCGATGCTGGTTCCCGAGCGAATGAGTTGATTGGTCAGGACGCTTTCCCGTTTGGAGTGTTTCATCTCATTGCACACTTTGATGATTTCCAACGCAAATGCCTTGGATTTATCTTGAAGGGGACTGGCCATTGTCATCACCCCAAATATAAAATTCGTGCCGCCTTGCGGCACACCTTACTTCTTCACTATTCACTATTACTTATTCACTTCCAAAAATCGACCCATCCAGTTTAGTGAAGAGTGAAAAGTGAATAGCGAATAAGTAAAAATCGACAAGCCCCTGACGGTGCTTGTCGATTTTTGGTGCCGGTGGCCGGACTCGAACCGGCACGGTGTCGCCACCGGTGGATTTTGAGTCCACTACGTCTACCAATTCCATCACACCGGCATGGTGCGAATGGTATTATACTATATTATTTCCCATTTCGCAAGAGAAAATTTTGTTATTTTCCCTCTTCCCTCTCCGCTGCCAGACTGGAATCTACGGTTTCAGGGATTGACGAAATGGTGCAAAACGTGTACTATATGTGTATCTATGGTCAACGGAGGTATGACACCATGGTTCGTAAAAAAGATTCCAACGTGGTGCACTGTGCATCCTGCGGCGAGGATTACAGTGCCACATATAAGTTCTGTCCCTTCTGCGGCGGCGCTCAAACCCCCACCACCCAGCCCGCCATGGCCGACGAGAGCGGCTATGAATTTGACGGACAGGATGTGTTTGATCGCCCCGACGCCCAGCCCGCCGGAAAGGGCGGCAAGCGTCTGCCCGGAGCCGGCGGTCAGGCTCCCACTCCGCCCCCGCCCATCAACTGGCCCCGACTGATCACCTTCCTGTGCTCTCTGGTCATCATCGCCGCCGCTCTGGTGATGGTGTTCACCGTGGTCTACCCCCATCTGCGGGATGTGACCAACCCCGATGCCAACCCCTCCGCGTCGGTATCCGTGTCCCCCACCGCCACCCTGTCCCCTGAAGGCCTGGCTGGCATGACCCTGGACACCACCGACTTCACCCTCCAGCCCCAGCAGACCCACACCCTCACCGTCACCTTCGACCCCGCCGATTGGGAGGGCACCGTCTCCTGGACCTCTTCCGATGAGACCTGCGCCACTGTAGACGAGGACGGCGTGGTCACCAACGTCAATGCTTCCGGCACCCAGCGCCGGGCCGTGATCACCGCCACCGCAGGCAGCCAGACCGTGACCTGCACCGTGTACTGCCAGTCCACGGCTCCCGTCACCCCCGCCCCCACGGCCGAGCCCACGCCCGAACCCACTCCTGAGTCCGGTGACATCCCCAACGGCTCCAAGGGCACCATCATGAACGCCGCCAACGGCCTGCGGGTGCGCTCCGGCCCCGGCACCAGCTATGACGTGCTGGCCAGCCTGAAAAATGGCGACTCCATCACCGTGGTCTCCTACGCCGGGGACAACTGGTATGAGATCCGCTATTCCAGCACCAAGATCGGCTACATCATGGGCGACTACATCAACGCCAACTAAATTCAGCTTTTTGTACATAACACCACTGCAAGGTCCCTTGCAGTGGTGTTATGTTTCCATCTTGCAATTCTTTTCCAGCCGCTACCTCTTCTCCCACAAGCTCAAGGGCGCCACCCTGGCCTTCTTTGTCACCCTGGCCTGCACCGTGCTCTTTGACCTGTCCATCGCCATTGTGGCGGGCATGGCCCTGTGCTGCGTGATCTTCACTGTCAAGTGCGTGCAGCATGTGGAGGTGACCATCAGCGAGGTGAACCCCCAGCGGCTCCAGCGCATCAACCTGTCCTATCACCCCCGTCACTCCTCGGTGCGGGTGGTGTACATCTCCGGGGCCATTTTCTTCGGCTCTGCCGGGTATCTGGAGCGCTCCCTGGCCCAGCTGCCTTCCGACACCACCTCGGTGATTCTCTCGGTGCGGGGCGTGTCCACCGTGGACGCCACAGGCATCCAGACCTTCTCCCGGTTCATCCAGGCCCAGCAGGACCACGGCACCCGGGTCTTCTTTACCGGAGCCAGCCCCGCCTTCCGCACCGCCATGGACCGGGGCGGCGTCACCCAGCTGATGGGCGAATCCGCCTTCTACTGGAGCGCCATGGACGCCCTGTCCGACATTGCCCAAGAGAACCAAACGGTATAACTTCCCATTCCCGCCGTCCGGGGGACGGCGGGAATCTTTCTTGCAGTTTTGCCCCAGTTCTGCTATACTGGAGAAAATTCATACCTAACAGGAGGTATTTCTTTCATGCTTACCGTTGACCATATCAGTGTGATGAATCTGGAAAACGCCATGCGGGGCGCCCGCAATCCCCTCAACAGCTGGGCCCGCAGCGACAGCCACTACGACGAGCAGGGCAACTACATTCTGGGTGAAAACGACCTTGGCCTGGCCCAGCGCCTGTGCTCGGCTGGCACCGACCACCGGAAGTTCATCCGTCAGATTATGGTGTCCATGGACATCACCGCCCCCATGTACTGGTGGAAGGAGTTTGACACCTACAAGGTGGGCACCGTGGCCAACTCCACCTCTACCATGCACAAAATCCACGCCAAGGCCTTTGAGCGCAGCGACTTCAGCTGTGACCACATGACCCCTGAAACCCTGGCCCACTTCGACGGCACCATCGCCTACTTAGAGCAGGTGCGCAACCGCTATCTGGAGACCAAGGACAAGACCCACTGGTATGACCTCATCCAGCTGCTCCCCTCCAGCTACAACCAGATGCGCACCGTCACCCTCAACTATGAGGTGCTGGCCAACATCTACTATGCCCGGCGCAATCACAAGCTGGACGAGTGGCACACCCTGTGTGACGTGATTCTCACCCTGCCCTACGCCAAGGAGCTCATTGGAGCCTGCGAGAAATAAGGCGATGACAGCCCCGGAACCGGGGGTTCCGGGGCTGCTGAAAAAAACTTTGATTTTTTTGAGAAAACCTGTTGACAATAGGGGGGACCCCTGCTATAATAACCTTCGCTGCAAACGTGATGTGCCACACACGCTGGTGTAGCTCAGCTGGTAGAGCAGCTGATTTGTAATCAGCAGGTCGGGGGTTCGAATCCGTCCACCAGCTCCACGTTTCTACAATTTCATATGGAGGAGTACCCAAGTGGCCAAAGGGGGCAGACTGTAAATCTGTTGTCTTCGACTTCGATGGTTCGAATCCATCCTCCTCCACCAAAAAAGGCAACCTCAAATGAGGTTGCTTTTTTTCATCTGAGGGTGGGTTCGAAAGCCGGCTCTTAGCAGAGTGCCAGTGGCACTCTGCAACCGGCGTGGCTTTTCCGCAGAAAAGCGAATCCATCCTCCTCCACCAAAAATCCCGAATGCGAATGCGTTCGGGATTTTTACTTATTCCTTTTTCCCTCTTCCCTATTCACTAACTTCTACTGCCTGCCCGGGATTTTTGGAAAGTAAGAAGTAATAGGTAATAGTGAATAGGTGTGGTGTGCCGCCAGAGCGGCACGGATTTATATAACGTCGGATTCCCGGCAGACGGTGGTAGGGGCCGTGGCTTGCCCGGCCCGTGTCTACCCTGGCCTTGCCCTGGGGGATTCGGGAGGGGCAAGCCCCTCCCCTACGCCAGATGCCCAAGAAGTCCATCAATGGTTACGACTATTTTTCATTACAAAAGGCCGCCTGTGGAACCTCCACAGGCGGCCTTTTTGTTATCCCAGCAGCAGCTTGTCGTCCGCCTCGTCGGACCCGGTGGCCTGGCCGAACTTGGCCAGCAGGTCCTCCACGGTGAGTTTTTTCTTCTCCTCCCCGGAGATATCCAGAGCCACCCGGCCCTCGTACATCATGATGAGTCGGTTGCCGTGGGCAATGGCGTCTCGCATGTTGTGGGTAATCATCAGGGTGGTGAGGTGGTCCCGCTGGACAATGGTCTCGGTGGCATCGAGCACCTTGGCCGCCGTCTTGGGGTCCAGAGCGGCGGTGTGCTCGTCCAAGAGCAGCAGACGGGGCTTGACCAGGCTGGCCATCAACAGGGTCAGGGCCTGGCGCTGGCCGCCAGAGAGCAGCCCCACCTTGGAGGTCATGCGGTCCTCCAGTCCCAGGTCCAGCAGCTTGAGCATCTCCCGGTACTCCTCCCGCTCCGCCTTGGTGATCCCGGCGCCCAGAAAGCGGCGCTTGCCCCGGCGGGCGGCCAGAGCCAGATTCTCCTCAATCTGCATGGTGGCGGCGGTGCCCATCATGGGGTCCTGGAACACTCGGCCAATGTAGCGGGCACGCTTGTGCTCGGGCAGACGGGTCACGTCCACCCCGCCGATGGTGATGGTGCCCTCGTCCACCGGCCACACCCCGGCCACGGCGTTGAGGAGGGTGGATTTGCCCGCCCCGTTGCCGCCGATGACGGTGACAAAGTCCCCTTCCTTCAGGTGGAGGGACACGCCGTTGAGGGCGGTCTTCTCGTTCACCGTCCCGGCGTTGAAGGTCTTGTAGATATTCTCAATCTTAAGCACGGTTCACACCTCCCCGCTTCACAGGCTTGGCAAAGTACTTGCCCTTCCAGTAGGGCACCGACAGGAACACGGCCACCACCACCGCAGACAGCAGTTTGAGGTAGTTGGAGTCCATGAGGTTCAGAGACAGCACCAGCTGGATGACCATGTAGTAGATGATGGCGCCGATGGACACCGCCAGCAGCTTCAACCCGAAGTTGCGGAAGAGCTTGGAGAAGATCACCTCGCCGATGATGACGGCGGCCAGGCCGATGACGATGGCGCCCCGGCCCATGTTGGCGTCGGCAAAGCCCTGGTACTGGCTCAGCAGGGCCCCGGACAGGGCCACCAGGCCGTTGGAGATCATCAGGCCCAGCACCTGGTTGCGCCGGGTGTTGATGCCCTGGGCCCGGGCCATGGCCTGGTTGGCGCCGGTGGCACGGATGGAGCAGCCCAGCTCGGTGCCGAAGAACCAGTACAAAATCGCGATGATGACCACCGTGACCACGCCCACCACAAAGATGGGGTGCTGGTAGAAGGGGCGGGTGCCCTTCCCCACGTCCTGAACAAAGCGCAGGGACACCAGCAGCTTGTTGAGCACGTCGGGGTTAATGATGTTCAAGGCCACATTGGCCTTCATGGACATGATGGCCAGGTTCACCGACCACAGACCCAGCTGGGTCAAAATTCCGGCCAGAATGGCGGGGATGCCGCACACGGTGTGGAGCAGTCCGGTGACCAGCCCCGCGGCCATGCCCGACACCGTGGCCGCCAGCAGCGCCACCCACAGGTTGATTCCCTGGGAGAAGAGCACCACGAACACCGCACCTCCGGTGCAGAAGGAGCCGTCCACGGTGAGGTCGGCAATGTCCAGAATCTTATAGGTGAGGTAGACGCCAATGGCCATAATGCCCCAGATCAAGCCCTGGGAGATGGCACCAGGCAGGGCGTTTAAAAAATCCAGCATGGTTGTTCCTCCTTGCAATCAAGACACAAGAGAGCGAGGGGTTCCCCCGCTCTCTTGGTGATGGGTTTCCTTATTCCGCATCCAGGGCGGTGTAGCCCTCCGGAGGCGTCAGGCCCAGGTCGTCGCAGATGGCCTGGTTGTACATCTTGGTGAACTGGGGGGCGTACTCAATGGGCATCTGGGAGATGTCCGCCTCCCCACGGAGCACCTTCACCGCCATCTCGCCGGTGGTGACGCCCAGGTCATAGTAGCTGATGGACAGAGTGGCCACGCCGCAGCCCTTGCAAATGCCCTGCTCTCCGGTGAACACGGGAATCTTGGCGGGGCGGCAGATGTTATCCACGATGGAGGCGTTGGAGGCCACGGTGTTGTCGGTGGGCACGTAGATGACGTCGCTGTTGTCCGCCGCCGTCTGGGTCACCGCCGCCATGTCGTTGGAGTCGGAGAAGGCGTACTGGGTGCAGGTGTAGCCCAGCTCCTCCAGGTGCTCCTGGACGGTGTCCACCTGGTACTGGCTGTTGGGCTCCCCGGAGCAGTAAAGCAGACCCACCGTCTTGGCCTCGGGACACCACTCCTGAATCATGGCCGCCTGCTGGTCCAACGGGGCCAGGTCGGAGGTACCGGAGACGTTGGTGCCCACGGTGCCGGAGAAGTCGTCGATTTTCAACGCCACGCCGTACTCGGTCACTGAGGTGCCCAGCACCGGGATATCCCCGGTGGCAGAGGCCGCCGCCTGCAAGGCAGAGGAGGCGTTGGCCATGATGAGGTCCACCCCGCTGGAGACAAAGGTGTTGGCGATGGTGGCACAGGTGGCGGGGTCGTTGGCGGCGTACTCCAGATCAAAGGTCACCTTATCCCCAAACGCCTCCTTTAACGCGTCCTGGAACCCTTTGGTGGCCTGGTCCAGCGCCTCGTGGGGGGTCAGCTGCACGATACCGATGGTATAGCTGTCCTTCTCCCCGCCGGACTGGGTATTCTGGGAAGTCTGGCCGCCGCAGCCTGCCAGTCCCGCTGCCATGGTCAGCGCCAACAGCGCTGCGCCTGCTCTCCAACTGTGTTTCATGTTCCTTCCTCCTATCCAAATGGGCACTTCAACGCTTTTAGCCATCAAAGTGTCTGAGTCTGAACAAAGAGCCTCCCGGCTCGTTGCAAACAGTATAATGCTTTAATGCATTGATGTCAAGGGGCTATTTACACATTTGTGAACGAAAGGGAAACAACTTGGCCGGGCATGGACTTTCCCCTGGGAGTATGGTATACTGTTCAATGGTAGATTGCCAAAAAACTTCATGGTAAAGAACCCCCATCATCTCGCATCATCCAGCAGCCCTCGGCAGAGTTTTCCCATCCGCAGATGGGAAAATAAATTGAAATCACGTATTTTCCCAGGACATGCGCATGGGAAAATACACTGCTCAGCCCGCCAGTGTGGAATTGGGTCGCCCTTTGACCCAATTGTGCATGCAGCGGGCTGCATCCCCCTCGAGAAAATGCTGGCATGTTCGAGATATAAATAGGTATGCCCAAGGAGGTCAGCCCCATGGCTGGAAAACTGATCGTGTTTGAGGGAACGGACGGCTCGGGAAAGTCCACCCAATTTCAACTGTGCTGTCAGGCACTGAATGAGGCGGGGCGGGAATTCCGTACCACCGTCTATCCCCGCTACCGGGAGGAATCCTCGGCCCTGGTGCGGATGTATCTGGGGGGCGCCTTCGGCTCCCACCCCGACGATGTCAACGCCTATGCCGCCTCCACCTTCTTTGCTGTGGACCGGTACGCCGGGTACAAGCAGGAGTGGGGGGCCTATTACGAGGCCGGAGGATTGATGGTGATGGACCGTTACACCACCTCCAACGCCGTGCATCAGGCCTCCAAACTGCCGGAGGACCAGCGGGAGGCGTTTTTCCACTGGCTCTTTGATTTGGAGTACCAGCGCATGGGCCTGCCCAGCCCCGACCAGGTGATCTGGCTGGATATGCCCACCCATCTGGCGGTGGCCAACCTCCGCCGCCGGGAGGCGGTGACCCACACCCAGGCGGACATCCACGAGGAGGACAACAACTACCTCACCGCCTGCGCCCAGGCCGCCGCCCAGGCCGCCCAGCTCTACGGCTGGAAGCGCATCCCCTGTGTCAACGACCAGGGCCAGCTGCGCGGCGTAGAGGACATTCATGAGGAAATTATGCAACTGATTTTGGAATAAGGAGGACGATATCATGGTTTACATTCTGTTAGCCACTGGTTTTGAAACCGCTGAGGCCTTGGCCCCCGCCGACGTGCTGCGCCGGGGCAATGTGCCCGTGTCCCTGGTGGGTGTCACTGGCCCCACCGTCCAAAGCGCCCAGGGTGTCACCGTCACCACCGACGTGGCCCTGGCCGAGGTGACCCTGGCTCCCGGCGACATGGTGATGCTCCCCGGCGGTCTGGGTGGTGTGGACGCCCTGGAGCACAGCGAGGCCGCCATGGCCCTCATCCGCCAGGCCGCTGCCGATTCCCAGGTGTGGCTCACCGCCATCTGCGCCGCCCCCACCCTGCTGGCCCGGGCCGGGCTCATCCCCGCCGGAGGAAAGGCCGTGTGCTACCCCGGCATGGAGGGGGAGCTGGTGAAGGCGGGCGTGGAGCCCTGTATGACGGAGCCTTTCGTGGTGGAGGGACACCTCATCACCGGACGGGCCGCCGGGTCCAGCTTCGACTTCGGTCTGGCTCTGCTCACCGCTCTTTCTGGGGCTGACGTGGCCCGCCAGGTCCAGAACGCCATTCACTACATGGCATGACCCCCCAGGAGCTCAAGGAGCGGCTGCGCCGGCAGGCCGCAGCCCTTCCCCGTGCCAATGTCCCCCACCTGTTGGAGCAGTTTCTGGCTCTGCCCCAGGTGGAAGCGGCCCACACCGTGATGGTCTTCTACGGCGTGGGTCGGGAGCCGGACACCACCGCCCTCATTGACCAGCTTCTGGCCATGGGCAAGCGGGTGGCCCTTCCGGTGTGTCTGCCCCAGCGGAAAATGGAAGCCCGTATCATCACCAGCCAGGACCAGCTCATCCCCAACCACTACGGCATTCCGGAGCCGGACGGGGTGTGCCCCATCGTCCCCCAGGAGGACGTGGACGTGGTGCTGGTGCCCAACATGATGTGTGACCGGGCGGGATACCGCCTGGGCCAGGGCGGCGGCTACTACGACCGGTGGCTGAAGGGCTATACCGGGTTCACCGTGTCCGTGTGTCCCGCCGACCGATTCCAGGAGCAGCTGCCCCACGCCGAGTACGACGTGCCGGTGCAGCTGGTACTCACCGACGCCTGACAAACGCCAAGGGCGGAGAGGGGTCCCCTCTCCGCCCAACGGATACGTGCGCTTTTTAGCAGCAGCCGTCGTTGCAGCCGCAGCCGCAGTTGTTGCCACAGCCATTGCCGCAGCCACAGCCGTTGCCGCCCATGTTACCGCCACCGCAGCAGCAGCAGAGAATGAGTACCAGGATGATGATCCACCAGCAGCCGCCACCGAAACCATTGTTACCACAACACATAACAAGTCACCTCACATAAGATTTCCGGTACAGGTACCGGCTCGGACGCCGCACACCACATGGTCTGCGGCGCCGGAGTCGGCGCCCGTCCCCGTTTCTGCGTTATACTATGTGGTCACGGCGAGATTGGTTCCCCAACCTTAGAAGAAATTTTTCAGATAACCTATCCTGATGAGGAGTGAAACAAGACATGTCAGAACAACGTTCCCACGCCCCCCAGGAGCCCCAGCGACGGCCACGGGTCTCCCGCAACCAGAAGAAAACCCACCGCACCAAGGCGGCCAGCGCCCTGCTGTATGTGCTGTTCGTGGTGGGTCTGTCCGCCGTGCTGGCCACCGTGGGCTGGATCTGGGCCAACGACCTGCTGGCCCTGAACAAGGAGTACACCTCCGCCATCGTCAAGGTGGAAAACGACGAGAAGTTCAGCGATGTGGTGGATTCCCTCAAGGACAACGGCCTCATTGAGTACAAGTTCCTCTTCCACCTCTATGGCCTGTTCTCCAACGCCAGCGACAAGATCACCCCGGGCACCTACGAGCTGAACACCGATATGGACTACCGGGCCCTGGTGACCAACATGAGTTCGTCCTCGTCCACCCGTCAGACCATTGACATCACCATCCAGGAGGGCTACACCATCGACCAGATCTTCCAGCTGCTGGAGGAGAAGGGGGTCACTACGGTGGAGCAGCTCCAGGATATGTCCGCCAACTGGGACTACAACTTCAGCTGGCTCAAGGACCTGCCCCTGGGCGACTACCACCGTCTGGAGGGCTACCTCTTCCCCGACACCTACACCTTCTATCTGGGCGAGGACCCCAAGTACGTCATCAACAAGATGCTGGTGAACTTCGAGTCCAAGATGGAGGACTATATGGACCAGTTCAACGAGGAGAGCAAGTACTCCCTCCACGACATTGTCACCATCGCCTCCATGATTGAGAAGGAGACCGACGGCGAGGACTACGCCAAGATCTCCTCGGTGATCTACAACCGTCTGGAGAACACCAATGCCGAGACCCAGGGCTACCTGCAAATCGACGCCACCCTGGTGTATCTCAACGGCGGCAAGGTGCCCACTGAGGCAGACAAGGCCATTGACTCCCCCTACAACACCTACCTGTACCAGGGCCTGCCCGCTGGACCCATCTCCAACCCCGGTATGACCGCCCTGTATGCGGCTCTCAACCCGGAGAACACCAGCTACTACTACTATGTGCTCAACCCCGAGACCAAGAAGCACGAGTTCACCAAGACCTATGCCCAGCACCAGGCCCTGGTGGAGAAGTACGGAGTGGAAGAATGAAAAACGTAGAGTTATTATCCCCCGCCGGGGACATGGAACGTCTGACCATGTCCCTGGCCTACGGGGCTGACGCCGTGTATCTGGCGGGCAACGCCTTCGGCATGCGGGCCTTTGCCGGCAACTTCGACCGGGATGAGATGACCCAGGCCGTGCAGCTGGCCCACGACAAGGGGGTGCGGGTCCACGTGACCTGCAACACCCTGGCCCGCAACGATGAGATCGCCTGTCTGCCTGAGTACCTGGAATTTCTGGAGTCCATCGGTGTGGACGCCGTCATCAGTGCAGGCGTGGACGTGCTGAGCCTGGCCCACCGCTACGCCCCCCATGTGGAGGTGCACATGTCCACCCAGACGGGCATCACCAACTACGAGATGGCCCGGGTGTGGCACGACCTGGGCGCCAAGCGGGTCATTCTGGCCCGGGAGCTGTCCCTGGACGAGGCGGCGGAGATCTGCGCCAAGGCCCCCCGTGATTTGGAGGTGGAGGCCTTTGTCCACGGCGCCATGTGCGTCAGCTACTCCGGCCGCTGCCTGCTGTCCAACTATATGACCGGGCGGGATGCCGCCCGGGGCGCCTGCGCCCAGCCCTGCCGCTACCAGTACGCCCTCATGGAGGAGAAGCGGCCCGGGGAGTACTTTCCCGTGTTCGAGGAAAACGGCGAGACCTTCATCATGAACAGCCGGGACATGTGCATGATCGACCACGTGCCCGAGCTGCTTCAGGCGGGTCTGGACTCTCTGAAAATCGAGGGCCGGGCCAAGAGCGCCTACTATGCCGCCATGACCACCGCCGCCTACCGCCACGCCATTGACGCCGCGGTGGAGGGCAAGCCCCTGGAGCCCATCTGGCGGGCGGAGGTGGACAAGGTCAGCCACCGCCACTACTCCACCGGCTTCTACTACGGCCAGCCGGGGCAGTACACCGACTCCGCCCGGTACATCCGGGACTGGCAGGTGCTGGCCATCGTCACCGACTGTGATGCCGACGGCAACGCCACCCTCTCCCTGCGCAACAAGTTCACCGCCGGGGACCAGATCGAGGTGGTGGGCCCCGATGTGCCCGCCTTCCCCCTCACCGCGCCCCTCATGACCGACGGCGAGGGCTTCACCCTGGCCCAGCCCCGGCACCCACAGATGGTGTTTCACATGAAGCTCCCTCGCCCGGTGCCCCCCCTGTCGGTGGTGCGGGCCTGCCGCCCCAACTCCTAAAAGTAATCAAAAAAATGCAAGCATTTTTTTGAGGGGATGCAGCCCGCTGCATGCATAATTGGGTCAAAGGGCGACCCAATTCCACACTGGCGGGCTGAGATGTGTTTTTCCCGATGCGCATGTCCCCGGGAAAAACGGATTTCAATTTATTTTCCCATCTGCGGATGGGAAAACTCTGCCGAGGGCCTATTTACCCTAAGCCCCCCACGAACTTTTGCCTTTTGGATAATCTAAAATCCCCGGTGGGATGCGCTTGCATCCCACCGGGGATTTTCTGTTAAGTCAGGTCCTGGCCGTTGGTGGCAATCACCTTCTGATACCAGTAGAACGAGTCTTTGCGGTGGCGGGACAGGTCGCCGCTGCCGTCGTCGTGCTTGTCCACGTAAATCATGCCGTAGCGCTTGCGCATCTCTCCAGTGCTGGCAGACACCAGGTCAATGCAGCCCCAGGGGGTGTAACCCTGGAGGTCCACCCCGTCGGCCACCGCCTCGGCCATGGCGGTGATGTGCTCACGCAGGTAGTCGATGCGGTAGGGGTCGTGGATGGTACCATCCGCCCCCATGGTGTCCATGGCGCCCAGGCCATTCTCCACCACCATCAGGGGAATCTGATAGCGGTCATACAGGTGGTTGAGCACCCAGCGCAGACCCTGGGGGTCGATCTGCCAGCCCCACTCGGTGACCGGCAAATAGGGGTTTCGAATGCCGCCCAGAGCGCCGTTGCCCGTGGAGGGGTCTCCCTCCTGCTTGGTGCCCACACACCGGGAGTCGTAGTAGCTGAAGGTGTAGAAGTCCACGGTGCCCTCCCGCAGGTCCACCTCGTCCTGGGGGGTGATGTTCAAGGTGACCCCCTTCTCCGCCAGCAGGCGGCGGGCATAGCTGGGATAGGCTCCCCGCACGTGCACGTCTCCCGCCAACAGGTTGTGCAGGCGGTCCATGGACAGCTGGGTGAGCTGATCCTCCGGGGCACAGGTACGGGGGTAGACGCACATGTAGGCGATCATACAGCCCAGCCGGTTGTCCGGGTCGATCTGGTGGCCCAGGCGCACCGCCTGAGCGGAGGCCACCAGCTGGTGGTGCATGGCCTGCCAGCGGTCCTGCTCGGTGGTGGTCTCCGGGAGCATGCCTCCGGCGATGAAGGTGCCAAAGGGCACAGACAGCATGTTGATCTCGTTGAAGGTGAGCCAGCGGCGCACCTTGCCCTTGTACCGCTCCATCACCGTCTTGGCGTAGCGGACAAAGAAGTCCACCAGCTTGCGGTTTTTCCAGCCCCCATATTGGGTGGTCAGGTACAGGGGGTTTTCATAGTGGGACAGGGTGACCAGGGGCTCGATGCCGTACTTGGCCAGCTCGTCAAACACCTGGTCGTAAAAGGCCAGCCCCTCCTCGTTGGGCTGCTCCTCATCCCCCCGGGGGAAGATGCGGGACCAGGAGATGGACATGCGGTAGACCTTAAAGCCCATCTCAGCAAACAGGGCGATGTCCTCTTTCCAGTGGTGGTAGAAGTCGGTGGCCTCGTGGTTGGGGTAGAAGGCGTCAGGCTGGGCGGGGATGGTGATGCGGCGGGGGGTGTTCACCGAGCCCCCGGTGAACACGTCGTCGATGGAGGGGCCACGGCCCCCTTCGTTCCATCCACCTTCATACTGGTTGGCGGCGGTGGCGCCGCCCCACAAAAAGCCATCCGGGAAGCTCCGGTTCATGGTGTTCCTCCTTTTACAGTACGGTGAGCAGGCGTGCGCCGTGCTCAATGTTGATCTCCTTGGTGGGCACCACTTCCAGGTATTCCTCGGAGTTGGTGACGATGACCGGGGTGGTCACATCATAGCCCTCTGCCCGAAGCCCGTTCAAATCACAGGTGAGCAGCAGCTGGCCCTTTCTCACAACGTCTCCCACCTTCACATGGGGAGTAAAATACTTGCCGTTCAGGGCCACAGTGTCCCGGCCCACATGGACCAGCACCTCCAGGCCGTCGTCGCTGCGCAGGCCCACCGCATGGCTGGAATCCATCAGGGTCTCCACCACCCCGTCAAAGGGGGCGTACACTCGGCCATCGGTGGGAATGATGGCCGCACCGGTGCCCAGCACGCCGGAGGCAAAGGTCTCATCGGACACCTGGCTGAGGGGCATCAGCTTGCCGGTCATGGGGCTGTTCACCACCAGGCGCTGAGGGGCCTGCACCTGGGTGCCCTTGGGGGCGGTATTCTTGGTGGTGGTAGCCGCCTCTCCGCTGCCCTGGGGGTCACGGAAGCCCAGGATAAAGGTGAGGACAAAGGACACCACCACGGCGATGAGGCAGGTCAGGCCGATGTACAGGATGGAGCTGGGCCGTCCCGCCTCCAGGTACTGAATGGTGGTCACCAGGCCGGGGCAGGCGGTGGAAAAGCTCTTGAGCTGCATCAGGCCGGCAAAGCAGCCGGAGGCGAAGGAGGCGATGAGCACGGCGATGAAGGGGCGCTTGAGGCGCAGGGTGACGCCGTACATGGCGGGCTCGGTGATACCAGCCACCAAAGCGGAGAAGCCAGCGGCGGCGGCGGTCTGGCGCATGTTCTTGTTCTTGGAGCGCAGAGCCACGGCCATGGAAGCGCCGCCCTGGGCCAGGTTGGCGCCCAGCTGAGCCACCATCACCAGGCTGTCAAAGCCCAGGGAGCTGATGGAGGCGATGGCAATGGGGGTGAGCACATGGTGCATGCCAAAGAGCACCAGCACGGGGTAAATACCGCCGATGATGCCCACGGCCAGCCAGCCCAGATGGGTCTGAATCCACTCCAGACCGCCGGAGATGGCCTCACCGGCAATGGCTCCGGCAGGGCCCACCGCCCACAGGGCAATGGGGGCGCAGATGAGCACGATGAGCATGGGGTTGAGGAAGGTCTTGGTGATGGCGGGGGTGATGCGGTCCACCAGCTTCTCCACCTTGGACAGCACCCAGGCCATGATGATGGCGGGCAAAATGGAGTAGGGGTAGTTGGCCGCAGTCACAGGCACCCCGAACAGGGAGATGGGGTCTCCGGCAGTAAACATGGCCTGGAGGGTGGGGTGCACCAAAATACCCGCAATGGTGATGCTCAGATAGATGTTGGTGTTGAAGTACCGGGCGGCGGAAGCGGCCACCAGGATGGGCAGGAAGTAGAAGGAGCCGTCGCCAATGACGTTGAGCACCTGATAGGTGGAGCTCTCCTCAGCCAGAATCCCCAGCATGGGCAGCAGCACCAGCAGCACCTTCATCATGGCGCAGCCGATGATGGCGGGGATGACGGGGGTCATGGAACCCAGCAGGGCGTCCATCATCCGGGCGGGAATGGGCTTTTTCTTTTGCTCCTCTTCCTCCTGGACGGGCTGGCCCTTGTTCTCCAGCACCCCCATCTCCTGCAAGGCCTCGTAAACCTTGGGCACCCGGTTGCCGATGATGATCTGATACTGGCCGCTGGCGTGGACCACGCTGATGACGCCGGGGACCTCAGATACCGCCGCATCGTTGGCCAGGGACTCGTCGGCCAGGGCCAGACGCAGCCGGGTGGTGCAGTAGGTCGCCCCTAAAATATTCTCTTTGCCGCCCACATGGGCCACAATTTGTTCCGCAGTCTTCTTCCAATCCATGGTTTAATCCCTCTTTTCAACTGAATCTTCTAATCTTAATTCTCGTCCTTCAAAAGACCGTGCTTTGCCACTCTGGCAATGTGCACCGTGAGGTACAGTTCCTCCTCACGGCCCAGGTTCTGCCCTCGCAGCTGCAAAATGTAGGCTGCAATCTTTTGGGTACAGGCATAGGCCTGGGGGTACTTGACGCAGATCATATCCAGCAGATCTCCGTCATCCTCCTGGTAATAGGTGCCCAACAGCAGACGCTGGGCAAAGAACCTGACATGGGTGATAAAGCGATGGTAGGCCAGGGCCTGGGTGTCAAACTCCATCCCAAACTCCTGGTGTACGATGGTGCACACGCCGGAAATCAGCTCGGTGACCTCATACATCTGTCCAATCTCCATGCCCGTGCCAGCGTTGACAAAGTGCAGCGCCATAAAGGCCGCCTCATCCTCGGCAAAGGGCACTTCCAGGGCCTGGCGCACCATCCGGGCCGCCTCCAGCCCCACAGCATACTCCTGGGGATAGTAGCGCTGGATCTCCCAGCGCATGGAGTTGCGCAGCACCAGCCCCCGCTGGTAGCGCTGTACGGCAGAGTAGATATGGTCGGTAATGGTGATGTGAATGCTCTCATCCAAGGTCTTGTTCATGTTTTTCTCAGCCATAGAGATGATTTTCTCGCTGAGGACCATGTAGTTCATGGGGATGCGGGCAATCAGCTCCTGAAAGCGGCTGGTGTTTTCCTGAGACAGCTGGAACACCTGCTCCGCTCTGCTGCAAGGAATCCGATCTCCTCCGCTCTTTTGAAATACAATTCCCTTTCCCATGACCACAATTTCCTGGCCATTGGCATCCACCGACACAAAGGCGTTGTTGTTGAGTATGCGACGTACCACATAGGTTCCCACGGTTCATCCCCCCTTTCAGGCAAAGAAAAAAACAGGCACCACAAATAAAACCCGTTGCAATCGAGTTCTACGTGGTCTTGCCTGCCTTACCAGTTACAATCCGAATATTCAGTTGCTGGAGACAGTATAGCCCTTTTCCTCCCCCTTGTCCATTCCAATTCCATACAAAAGTACATGCGATTTTTTGGTAATTTAGTCGAATTCGGGGCTCCTCCCGAAAAACGCCCCACGGCGGGCCGTGGGGCGTTGCAGGGCTGGATTTAGTTGTAGTGGTTCCGGTCCTCCTGGGACGGCTCCGCCTCCTGCCAGGACACCTCGATGGTCTCCGGGGTGGGCTGCTGGGTCTGAGACGGCAAGGTCCGGCTGTCCCGGTCCTCCAGCATGGGTGCATTTCGGCTGGTGTGTTCGGCCAGAATCTCATCCACGCTCAGGCAAGTGCCCTGGATGATGCGGCGCTGCCGCTCCTCCTCCTGGCGCATCCAGGCCAGATGCAGGGCCTTGCGGGCCTTCACCAGGCACACCACCAGCACGATCACCGCCACCAACAGCACCACCGCCAGGGCAGCCAGGCCCACCATCAGGTAGGACACGGCGCGGTTGCTCCAGCCGGTGCGGATCTCCCGGCCAAAGAGGGTGAACACAAAGCCCTCGCTCTGGGGCTCCTCTGCCACCTCAGCCAGCACCAGGGGGGCGTCCCCCAGCTGGGTGAACTGGTAGCGCTGGAAGCTCTCCTGCTCCACGTCGTACAGGTACAGCCCCAGCTTGCCCTCCTCGTCCATGGCATAGACAATGTAGTGGTTGGGCTCCTCGGTGTCGTCGGGCACCAGCAGGGTGTGCTGCTGGCCCCCCAGCTCCATCAGGGTGGAGGTATAGCCCTGGGGCACCACCAGCTCCTGGGGCAGGTCCACCAGGGTCAGCTTGCCCGTGGACATGGCCACCGGGGTCATGGCCTGGACCTCCCGGGTCTTCTCGTTGTAGAAGTAGAAGCCTGCGGGATGTCCCTCGTCGCCAGCCAGATACACGGCCACCAGTCCACCCTCCTGGTGCACAGCGGTGGGAAGGGTCTGGCCGTCCACCTCCAGCTGGGACTGCTCAAATCCCGCCGGGACGCTGACGCCCTCGGGCAGCTGGTTGGAGACGGGCAGCTGGGTGTCGTCGGGCAGGGTGACCGTCACCTGAGGCTCCGGGGTGGCGGTGGGGGAGGGAC
>NZ_NFKO01000011.1:0-58123 GCF_002160435.1 Pseudoflavonifractor sp. An176
TTGTCGTAGAAGCTGAAACTTACAAAAGAATTGCCATGCCCTCTATGTGACCCCACCGGGCCAAGGGCCGCAAAGAGAAATGTGCAGGGGCTCCCCGTACCGCGGGGTGGATTCCACAAGGCGGGGGAAGGCCCCGCCTTTGGCGATTCTTTGGTGACTTTCTCATCGGGGAGAAAGTCACCCTGCGGAGCAAACCCCGGCTGGCAAGCCTGCGCCTAGGTCGTTTAGAAGAACAATCCTCCAGTCAGTCTTGCACATGGCGGGTATTGATGCAAAAAATCATCGGGCAGGGGAAGGTCAGCGCCTTCTCCTGCCCGTTGTATCTTATTTTTTGGTCAGCAACCCTGCAATGCTCCGTACCGGGGCGTACAGCACCGCCGCCACCGGCCACACAATCCAGGTGCGGTCCCAGGCCATGGTCCAGAAGCTCCAGCCCAGGTAGATGGCCAGCACCAGACCCCAGTAGATGGTGGTCAGAGGGCTGTTTTCCTCCCGCTTGTGCTCCCGGGTGTAGTCCCCAGTCTCCAATAGCCGCTGGAAGCTTCCGGCGATGATGCAGGTGCGCACCAGCAGGAACACGCCCACTGCCACTATCACAAACATGAGGATGAGGCCGATGATGGGGGCCATGCCGTCCTCGTCTATGGCCACAAGAATCATCAGCGGGGCCAGACTGAGAATGCACAGGGTGATGCCCACCACCAGCAGCATCAGGTGGGTGGTCTGGTATTCGGCCTGACGCTTTTTCACCACGCCGTCCACCCCGTAGGCCAATTCCACGGGCTGGTTGTCCAGGTGCTCGTAGGGGGTCAGGCGGCTGCCAAAGAAGAGAAACAGGGCCACCGCGGCGGATACCAGGGCCAGCATCACCAGGATGCCCACCCCGCCCGCCAGAGGCTCGGACAGGGTGAAGCGGCCCTCTTCACTGGACAGGCCGCCCAGGTAAATGAGGGCGGTGGGGGAGAGGATGCACAGGAACACGCCCAGGGCAATTTTACTGGCCACTCCCCGCACCGTGTCCAGGTAGGTGTTGGCCTGCTCCAGGGTGATGTGGTGGACCGGGACTTGGGGCCCATCCAGAATGGGGACAGGTTCCGGCTCTGCCTGGGGCAGCTCCGGCTCCATCTCGTCGAGGAGCAGGTAGTCGGTGCTCACCTCAAACAGCTGGCTGAGCCGGAGGATTTTGTCCAGGTCTGGGATGGAGCTGCCGCTCTCCCACTTGGACACCGCCTGCCGGGACACCCCCAGCTGGTGGGCCAGCTCCTCCTGGGACCACCCGGCCTTTTTTCTCAAATTTGTGATCTTATCTCCTAAAATCATAGGTGTGCCTCCCGTCGCTTTTGATGGTCTCATGGTAGCACCTCCCACGGTTGCAGGCCACCAAACAGGGCTGGAAATCTGTCAACTGCCAGTTGCGGCGGGGATATGACACCGTATTTTTGGGGGATTGGGGGCCATTTGGCCTCTTACCACTGGGTCAGCTCCAGATACAGATTCTTGTACTGACGGGCGGAATTCTCCCAGGACACGTCCTTGGCCATGTCCCGCTGGACCACCTCGTCCCAGTGATAGCGGTTGGTGAAATAGAGGGTCTTGGCCCGGTTGATGGCGTCCAGCAGCAGCCCGGCGTCGTAGCGGTCGAAGGTGAAGCCGTTGCCGTCTCCGGTGAAGGTGTTGTAGGGCTCCACGGTGTCCTTCAGGCCGCCGGTCTCCCGGACGATGGGCAGGGTGCCGTAGTGCATGGCGTTGAGCTGGGTCAGGCCGCAGGGCTCAAAGCGGGAGGGCACCAGCAGGGCATCGGCGCCGGCGTAGATGCGGTGGGCCCGGGCCTCGTCGTACTGGATGCAGGCGCAGAAGGTGCCGCGGTGGGCGCTCTCATAGTAGCGGAAGGTGTCCTCGTACTCCCGGTCACCGGTGCCCAGCACCACCACCTGGGTGTTGCCGTCCAGAACCATGGGGATGATGGAGCTGACCAGGTCCAGACCCTTCTGGTTGGTCAGGCGGGAGATGAGGCCGATGACGAACTTGCCCTCATCCTGCTCCAGGCCCAGCTCCTTTTGCAGGGCCAGCTTGTTGGCCATCTTGTGCTCCAGCACGTTGCCCAGGTCGTAGTGCTCCGCCAGAGCGGGGTCGGTGGCGGGGTTCCACATGTCATAGTCAATGCCGTTGACGATGCCACGCAGCTTGCCGCTGTGGTAGCGCAGGTGGCCCTCCAGGTGCTCGCCGTACTCGGCGGTCTGGATCTCCCCGGCGTAGGTGCCAGAGACGGTGGTGACCCGGTCGGCGTAGGCGATGCCGCCCTTGAGCATGTTGGCATCCTGATAGCCGTCCTTCAAAGCGCCCATCTGGAACACCTCATTGGGCAGGCCGGACCAGTAGCGAATGGTGGGGATGTTGTAAATGCCCTGGAAACGCAGGTTGTGGATGGTGAGGATGGACCGGGCGTGGCCCACGGGGGAGTCCTTGAACAGGGTGCGCAGATACACCGGCACCAGAGCCGCCTGCCAGTCGTGGCAGTGGACAATGTCGGGAATCCAGTTTAAGTAGTTCAGAGCAGCCAGAGCGGCCTTGCTGAAGAAGCAGTACTTGGGGATGTCGTCCACCAGGTTGGTGTAGGGATTGCCGGTGGAGAAGAACTCCTGATTGTCGATGAAGTCGTACACCACGCCGTCACAGACATACTCCATAATTCCCACATAGTAGTTGCGCCCGGTGTTGCCCAGGTCCATGTAGAACGCGCCCCGATACTCCATTTTCTCCTGGAACTTCTGGGGGATGCAGGCGTAGCGGGGCAGAATCACCCGCACGTCACAGTTGAGCTTTACCAGCTGACGGGGCAGGGCGTACATCACGTCGCCCAGACCGCCAGTCTTGACAAAGGGGTGACATTCCGAGCCGATGAAGGCAATGCTTCTCCGGGGCAGGTTGGACATCTCATACATAGGTTTGACCTCCTCCACAACAGGTGATACATCTTCTTCCACACTGGGAGCGGTTTCCTCTTCCACAGGGGCGGGTTCTTCTTCCGCAGGAGCGGCTTCCTCCACCATGGGAGTGGTTTCTTCGACGACGGGAGCGGGCTCCTCCGCCACGGGGGCAGCTTCTTCCACGACGGGAGCGGGCTCCTCCACCACAGGGGCGGCTTCCTCCACCACGGGAGCGACCTCCTCCACGATAGGGGCGGTTTCTTCCACCACGGGAGCGACTTCCTCCACCACGGGGGCGGTCTCTTCGACCACGGGAGCGACCTCCTCCACGACAGGGGCGGTCTCTTCCACCACGGGAGCGACCTCCTCCACGACGGGGGCGGTCTCTTCCACTACAGGGGTGGGCTCCTCAGCGACAGGAGCGGGCTTCTTGGCGGCAGAGGCGGGCTTCTTCCGGGCGGTGGTGGTCTTGCGGGTGCTGGTTCGGGTCTTGGGTGCGGCAGGTGCGGCGGGCTTGGCAGCGGTGGGAGTTTCCACCACAGCGGGCTCCGGCTGCTGCACGGCGGTCACAGGCTCTGCCACCGGGGCAACGGTACGGGCCGGGGTGGGGGCTTTCTTGACCACTTTCTTGGCAGTGGTTTTCTTTTTGGAGGAACGTGCCTTCTTGTGTACCATTATGGATCTTCCTTTCCTGTATGTATCGCCACGCATGGGGGGCGGAAATGGTGGATCGCTCACACCTGTAGGTGTTCCGGGGGCCGATATTGGAGGGCCTCCGCCAGGTGGTGGGGCTGGATGTGCTGGGACTGGTCCAGGTCTGCCACGGTGCGGGCCACCCGGAGGATGCGGTCATAGCTGCGGGCGGTGAGGCCCAGCTTTTCATAGGCGCTTTGAATCATGGCCTGGCAGGTGTCGTCCAGCTGGCAGTATGCTTTGAGCTCCTGGGGGCCCATATGGGCGTTGCAGGTGGGGCCGTGGGGGCCGAAGCGGGCGTGCTGGATGGCGCGGGCGGCATTGACCCGGGCCCGGATGTCCGCCGAGGATTCGGCGGGGGTGGACTGTCCCGCCAGCTCGTGGTATTCCAGGGCGGGCACGTCCACACAGATATCAATGCGGTCCAGCATGGGACCGGAGATGCGACTTTGGTAGCGCCGAACCGCCTGCTCGGAGCAGGTACACCGCCCCGAGGGGTGGCCATACCAGCCGCACTTGCAGGGATTCATGGCACACACCAGCATAAATCGGCTGGGGTAGGTCACTGTCCCGGACACCCGGGTGATCTGGGTGCTCCCGTCCTCCAGGGGCTGGCGCAGCACCTCCAGTACGTCGGAGTGGAACTCGGGCAGCTCATCTAAGAACAGCACCCCGTTGTGGGCCAGGGAGATCTCCCCGGGGCGCAGGTTGGCGCTGCCTCCGGCCATGCCGGCGGCCGAGATGGTGTGGTGGGGGGCACGGAAGGGGCGGCGGAGCACCATGGGGTGCTCCCGGCTGGTCAGGCCCACCACGGAGTAGATCTCCGTACAGGCCAGGGCCTCCTCCCGGGTCAGATCGGGGAGGATGGAGGGCAGGCGCTTGGCCATCATGGACTTGCCCGCCCCGGGGCTGCCGGTCATTAGAATATGGTGTCCGCCGGCGGCGGCCACTTCCAGGGCCCGCTTGGCTCCCTCCTGGCCCTTCACGTCGGCAAAGTCCGGCCCGGTGGGCGCCGCCTCCGGCGGCGTCCAGGGGAGGGTGGGGGAGAGGGGGGCCTCTCCGGTGAGGTGGGCGCACAGCTGCGCCACCGTCTCCACCCCGTAGACCTCCAACCCCTGGGCCAGGGAGGCCTCGGGGGCGTTGTCGGCGGGGACAAACAGCTGGCGGACCCCGCAGCGCACCGCTGCCAGGGCCATGGGAAGAATTCCGGACACCGGACGCAGCGCCCCGGACAGGGACAGCTCCCCCAAAAAGGCGGCGTCGGCGTACCCCTTCATGGACAGCTGGCCGCTGGCGGAGAGGATGCCCAGCAAAATGGGCAGGTCGTACACCGTGCCCACCTTTTTCCGGTCGGCAGGGGCCAGGTTGATGGTGATGCGGGAGACGGGAAAGTCAAAGCCGCTGGAGCGAATGGCTGAGCGCACCCGTTCCCGGGACTCCTTCACGGCGGCATCGGGCAAACCCACCACATCAAAGGCGGGTAGTCCCCCGGAAAGGGCACATTCTGCCGTGACCGGATATCCATGGATGCCATTGAGGCCCAGGGAGAGCAGATTGCACACCATGGGGTCCCACTCCTCTCGAGAAAAAAGTAACCGAAATCCTTTGATACCTATCATACCACGGGGGTTTGTTGAACGCAAGGAAACTTGTTGGGGTTAGGCAAATTTAGGAAAAGTTCTCCATCCGGTCCGAAACGTGAACTTTGGGCGAGACGGCCTGTCACGGCGCTTGTCGGGGTGGAGAATTTGGTCATTTCATAGTTGTACGGTATGACCACCCAAGGTTGGGTAAGTTTGGCGGCTGCACGGACTTCCAGCGCACCCTTTGTCCGTGAGAGGGCGACAGAGCATTTGATAAAAAAGTAACAAAAAATCTTGTTTTCTAGGATAGTGCCGGGGTTTGTCCGGTGCAAGGTATCTGATTTGAAATGGGGGAGAGGAGGCAAGATTGTGTGTGAGAATTTACAAGAAAAAATGGAATTATTCATTGAATTTATAGGAGAAATGTGGTAGACTGAGGTGTATTCGGAATTCAGATGCCTCAGCGCTCTTTGCTGAGAAGCAAAAGGAGGAAACGAAAATGGCACGTAAGTTCAAAACTATGGACGGCAACACCGCTGCCGCTCACGTGTCCTACGCATTCACAGAGGTTGCGGGTATTTACCCCATCACTCCGTCCAGCCCCATGGCTGACAATGTGGATCAGTGGGCCGCTGCTGGCCGGAAGAACATCTTCGGCCAGACCGTGAAGGTTGTGGAGATGCAGTCCGAGGCCGGCGCTGCCGGTACCGTCCACGGCTCTCTGGCCGCTGGCGCCCTGACCACCACCTACACCGCGTCTCAGGGTCTGCTGCTGATGATCCCCAACATGTACAAGATTGCCGGTGAGCTGCTGCCCACCGTGTTCCATGTCTCCGCCCGTACTGTGGCCAGCCATGCTCTGAACATCTTTGGCGATCACTCCGACGTTATGGCCTGCCGTCAGACCGGCTTTGCCATGCTGTGTGAGTCCAACCCCCAGGAGGTTATGGACCTGGCTGCTGTGGCTCACCTGGCTACCCTGAAGAGCCGCGTCCCCTTCATCAACTTCTTCGATGGCTTCCGTACCTCTCACGAGATCCAGAAGGTCGCCGTTTGGGACTACGAGGATCTGGCCGAGATGTGCGACATGGACGCTGTGGCCGCTTTCCGCGCCCGCGCTCTCAACCCCGATCACCCCGTGATGCGCGGTTCTCACGAGAACGGCGACATCTTCTTCCAGCACCGTGAGGCCTCCAACCCCTACTACGATGCCGTTCCCGAGATCGTTGAGGAGTACATGGGCAAGGTCAACGAGAAGCTGGGCACCAACTATCAGCTGTTCAACTACTACGGCGCTGCCGACGCTGACCGCGTCATCATCGCCATGGGCTCCATCTGCGACGTGGCCGAGGAAGTCATCGACTACCTCAACGCTCACGGCGAGAAGGTGGGTCTGGTGAAGGTCCGTCTGTATCGTCCTTTCCGTGCCGACAAGCTGCTGGCTGCCATCCCCGCCACCTGCAAGCAGATCGCTGTGCTGGACCGCACCAAGGAGCCCGGCGCTCAGGGCGAGCCTCTGTACCTGGACGTTGTCACCGCTCTGGCCAACGCTGGCCGCAACGACATCCGTGTCATCGGTGGCCGTTATGGTCTGGGCTCCAAGGACACTCCCCCCGCCAGCGTGTTCGCTGTGTATGAGGAGATGACCAAGGCTGACGCCAAGCGTCTGTTCACTCTGGGCATCAAGGACGACGTGACCCACCTGTCCCTGGAGGAGAAGCCCTCTCCCAACACTGCTGCCGAGGGCACCATCGAGTGCAAGTTCTGGGGTCTGGGCGGCGACGGTACCGTGGGCGCCAACAAGAACTCCATCAAGATCATCGGCGACCACACCGACAAGAACGTGCAGGCTTACTTCCAGTACGACTCCAAGAAGACTGGCGGCGTGACCATTTCCCACCTGCGCTTCGGCGACAAGGCCATCCGCAGCCCCTACTACATCAACAAGGCTGACTTCGTGGCCTGCCACGTGCCCAGCTACATCACCAAGGGCTTCCCCATCGTCCGTGACGTGAAGCCCGGCGGCGTGTTCCTGGTCAACTGCCAGTGGAACTTCGACGAGCTCAACCATCACCTGGATGCCGCTTCCAAGCGCTACATCGCTCAGAACAACATCCAGCTGTACATGATCAACGCCATCGACCTGGCCATCGAGATCGGTATGGGCAAGCGCACCAACACCATTCTCCAGTCCGCCTTCTTCGCTCTGGCCAACGTCATGCCCCAGGAGGACGGCATCCGCTACATGAAGGAAGCTGCCACCAAGTCCTACCTGAAGAAGGGCCAGGACGTGGTTGACATGAACCACAAGGCCATCGACCTGGGCGCCACCGCCTTCGTCAAGGTGGACGTGCCCGCCGACTGGGCTACCGCTGAGGACGCTCCCGCTGCCCACAACTACGAGGGCAAGGCTGAGCTGGTGGCTCAGGTGGAGAACATCATGGAGCCCGTCAACAAGATGGACGGCGACTCCCTGCCCGTCTCCAAGTTTGTGGACTGCGTGGACGGCACCTTCCAGCAGGGCGCTTCCGCTTACGAGAAGCGCGGCGTGGCCGTCACCGTGCCCGCCTGGAACGAGAGCACCTGTGTCCAGTGTAACCAGTGCTCCTATGTCTGCCCCCACGCCACCATCCGTCCCTTCGCTCTGACCGAGGAAGAGGCTGCTGCCGCTCCCGCCGGTTCCCAGATCGTGGACATCAAGGCTGGCGCTGGCAAGGGCAAGTATAAGTACTCCCTGGCCGTGTCCGCTCTGGATTGTATGGGCTGCGCCGTGTGCGTGGGCGTGTGTCCCACCAAGAGCCTGACCATGGTGCCCATGGAGCAGATGCTGTCCAAGCAGCCTGCCTTCGACTACATGGTCGCCAAGGTTGCCCCCAAGAAGGACATGGAGTCCGTGGCCAACGTCAAGGACAGCCAGTTCAAGCAGCCCCTGCTGGAGTTCTCTGGCTCCTGCGCCGGCTGTGCCGAGACCTCCTATGCCCGTCTGGTCACCCAGGTCTGCGGCGATCGTATGTATGTCTCCAACGCCACCGGTTGTTCCTCCATCTGGGGCGGCCCCGCTGCTACCTCTCCCTACTGCACCAACGCCGAGGGCAAGGGTCCCGCTTGGGCCAACTCCCTGTTCGAGGACAACGCCGAGCACGGTCTGGGCATGCTGGTTGGTGTCAAGCAGCGTCGTGAGAAGCTGGTTGAGGTCGTCACCGGTCTGACCACCGCCGACTGCGCCAGCGATGAGCTGAAGGCTGCTGCCGCTGAGTGGCTGGCCAAGCGCGACGAGGGTGAGGGTTCCAAGGAGCCTTCCGCCAAGCTGCTGGAGCTGGCTAAGACCTGCGACTGCGACGCTTGCCGTCAGGTCGTGGAGATGTCCGACCTGCTGGTGAAGAAGTCCGTGTGGATCTTCGGCGGCGACGGCTGGGCTTACGACATCGGTTACGGCGGTCTGGACCACGTCCTGGCTTCCGGCGAGGATGTCAACGTCTTCGTCTTCGACACCGAGGTGTACTCCAACACCGGCGGACAGGCTTCCAAGTCCACCAACATCGGCCAGGTGGCTCAGTTCGCCGCTGCCGGTAAGACCGTGGGCAAGAAGAGCCTGTCTGAGATCGCCATGCAGTACGGCTACGTCTACGTGGCTCAGGTTGCCATGGGCGCCAACCCCAACCAGACCCTGGCTGCCATCCGTGAGGCCGAGGCCTATCATGGTCCCTCCCTCATCATCGGCTACGCTCCCTGCGAGATGCACTCCATCAAGGGCGGCATGACCAACTGCCAGACCGAGATGAAGCGCGCTGTGGAGTGCGGCTACTGGAACCTGTTCCGCTACAATCCCACTCTGAAGGAGCAGGGCAAGAACCCCTTCACTCTGGATTCCAAGGCCCCCGCTGGCGGCTATCAGGAGTTCCTGATGAACGAGGCTCGCTACTCCTCCCTCACCCGCTCCTTCCCCGAGCGCGCCAAGGATCTGTTCGAGAAGAACGAGAAGGCCGCTATGGAGCGCTGGGAGCACCTGCAGAAGCTCATCGAGCTGTACGCTCAGTAAGTTTCTCCCAAGCATTCAAAAGGACGCAGCCACTGGCTGCGTCCTTTTTTATACCAAACCATTCGACGTAATTCGACGCATAGCGGGGTGGCATAGAGATGAATCTGGTGAAACTGGTGTTGGATTTGATCTATCCGCCCCGCTGTCCCTTCTGTGGCCGTGTGCTGGAGGTGTGGGAGGAGGAAGGGCTGTGCCACTGGTGCCAAAAGACCCTTCCCTGGCAGCTGGAGGTCGGGAAACAGGTGGACTTCTGTGCCCGGTGCTTCTCCCCGCTGTGGTATCGGGGGAGTGTGCGCCGGGGAATGGAGCAGTTTAAGTTCCGGGGCGGGCAAATCCACGCCCGGCTGTTTGGCACCCTCATGGCCCAGTGCCTCCACGACCAGTGGGGTGAGGAGGTGGACTGTATCACCTGGGTGCCTGTGACCCGGCGGCGTCGGGGAGAACGGGGCTTTGACCAGTGTGAGCTGCTGGCCCGGGAGGTGGGGAAGAACCTGGGCGTGGAAGTGGTGTCCGCCTTGGAGAAGGTGCGGGATACCAAGCAGCAGGCCCGCATTACCTCCTCATCCGCCCGACAGGCCAACGTGACGGGAGCTTACGCGGCGCGGGAGGGAATCGACCTCACGGGGAAACAGGTGGTCCTGGTGGACGACGTGGTCACCAGCGGTGCCACCCTGGCCGAATGCGCCGCCTGCCTGCGCATCGCCGGGGCGGAGAAGGTCATCGGGCTGACGGTGGCAAGGGCAAAATAATGAATAATGATGAATGAATAACGAATAATGCAGGCCCTGAACATTGTGCATTTCTTGGGGGGTGGCGTAGGGGAGGGGCTTGCCCCTCCCGAATTTCTTGGGGAAATGCCAGGGGGCTGGCGGGCCGGGCAAGCCCGGCCCCTACCCACGCATAGCGGCGGGACTGGCTGGGCAGACAAAAAATGCTGTACTTTGACGGTGATCTGTGATATACTTGCTTGAACAAGCTCCTCCCCATCGAGGGAGTTGAGCGGTTTTGATACGGCGTAAAGCGTGGCTCGTGGGCGCGCTTCGGATAGAGACAACCACACAGCGGTGCATAGCGCAGGGTGAGGCGGCCGCCCCCTCATCTGTCTGGCGAAACAGGGCCAGAGAGATGGGGTGGACGACGGCGCTTTTCTCCTGCGCCCAAAAGGGGGACAATTTGCCCTTTTGGCGGTAACACAGCGTGCATTCCGGGCACACTCATCTCAAGGGGAGGTGGGCGGTCCGGACCCCCAGGGGGGAGTGTGCCCACAGGCCCATAAATACGCATGCAACAAGATAAATATAGGTTATTACTGGTAAAGGAGTATTTATGGCAGAAAAATTGAAAATTATCTCTCTGGGCGGTCTCAACGAGATCGGAAAGAACATCACCGCCTATGAGTACGGCAACGACATTATCATCGTGGATGTGGGCATGGGATTCCCTGATGACGAGATGTACGGGGTGGACGTGGTCATTCCCGACTTCAGCTACCTCATTCAGAATCGGGACCGCATTCGGGCCATCTTTATCACCCACGGCCACGAGGACCATATCGGCGGCATTCCCTATCTGATGCGGGATGTGAATGTGCCCATCTACGCCACCCGCATGTCCGCCGGGCTTATCCGCCTCAAGCTGGAGGAGCACCGCCTGGACAAGAAGGTGAAGCTCATCACCTGCGAGGCCGGGGAGACCGTGCGGGCCGGCAAGTTCACCGTGGAGTTTATTCACATCAATCACTCCATCGCCGATGCGGTGGCTTTCGCTATCCGCTGCCCCCTGGGCGTGTGTATTCACACCGGCGACTTCAAGATCGACCCCACCCCCATCCAGGGCGGCATGGCCGACCTGACCCGCCTGGGCGAGCTGGGCCGGGAGGGCGTGCTGGCGCTGCTGGCCGACTCCACCAACGTGGAGCGTCCCGGCTTTACCAAGAGCGAGTCCAGCGTGGGCGCCTCCTTTGAGGCCCTGTTCCGGGGCTGTGACCAGCGCATCATCGTCACCACCTTCGCCTCCAACGTGGACCGTATCCAGCAGATCATCAACGTGGCCGCCAAGTACGGCCGCAAGGTGGCGGTGACGGGCCGCAGCATGGAGAATGTGATGCGGGTGTCCACCGAGCTGGGCTATATGCAGGTGCCCGCTGGCACTGTGGTGGACGTCAACCAGATCAAGGGCCTGCCCAAGAACAAGGTTTGTATCATTACCACCGGAAGCCAGGGCGAGACCATGTCTGCCCTCACCCGCATGGCCTTTAACACCCACCGCCAGGTGGAGATTCAGGCCGGGGACCGGGTGATTCTCTCTGCCTCCGCCATTCCTGGCAACGAGAACGCCATTGGCAACGTCATCAACGAGCTGTACCGCCGGGATGCCGAGGTGGTCAATGAGCGGGAGCTGCCCCTCCACGTGTCCGGACACGCCTGCCAGGATGAGCTGAAAATCGTCCACGCTCTGGTGCGGCCCAAGTATTTCATCCCCGTCCACGGCGAGCAGCGCATGCTGAAGACCCATGCCAAGCTGGCCCGGAGCATGGGTATGGACCCCCGGAACATCATTATCAGCGACGTGGGCAAGGTCATCGAGATCACCCAGAAGAACGCCCGCATCAACGGCACCGTGCCCTCCGGCAAGGTGTTTGTGGACGGCTACGGCGTGGGCGACGTGGGCGCTGTGGTGCTGCGGGACCGCCAGCACCTGGCCCAGGACGGCATGATTGTGGTGGTAGTGTCGATGTCCGCCGAGGACGGACAGGTCATCTCTGGACCCGACATCATTACCCGTGGATTTGTGTACGTCAAGGAGTCTGAGGCCCTGATGGACGAGCTGCGCCAGGTGGCGGTGGACGCCTTGGACAGCTGCCAGGACCGGCACATTCGGGACTGGTCTACCATCAAATCTGAGATCAAGGGGAACCTGTCTGGCTACCTCTACAAGAAGACCAAGCGCAATCCCATGATCCTCCCTGTGATCATGGAAGTGTAACAATTGGGACTGCCCTGCATGGAAAATGGCAGGGCAGTCCCTGTATATTTTTTGCATAGGTGTTGAATCGGGCCATAGGCCTGGTTCAGCGCCTTTTTAACCAGAAATTGCAGAGATACTACTGAATTTTTACCGTACCTTTGAGCAGAACTATACTACAATGCTTGAAAGACGGGAGAGAGTTCAATGAGTCACATCTATGGATATATACGAGTCAGCAGTCGAGACCAAAACGAAGACCGGCAGCTTCTGGCCATTCAGCAGCTGTCCATTGCCCAGGAGAATATCTTCATTGATAAGCAATCGGGCAAGGATTTTCAGCGTCCACAGTACAAAAAGCTGGTACGAAAGCTAAAAAAAGACGATGTGCTCTATATTAAGAGCATTGATCGCCTGGGGCGCAATTATGCGGAGATTCTGGAGCAATGGCGGATTCTAACCAAGAGCAAAGGAATTGATATTGTGGTGCTGGACATGCCTCTGCTGGACACCCGCCGGGGCAAGGATTTGATGGGTACGTTCCTCAGTGACATCGTCCTGCAAGTGCTGTCTTTTGTGGCGGAAAATGAGCGGGAAAACATCCGCCAGAGACAGGCGGAGGGGATTGCCGCAGCCAAGGCCCGAGGGGTACGATTTGGCAGGCCGGAGAAGGAACTGCCGGACAATTTTGAGGCGCTGGTACAGGCCTGGGAGCGAGAACAGCTGCCCCTGTCTGATGTGCTGGATTTGTGCCAGATCAGCCAATCCACCTTTTACCGCAGACGACGAGATTGCCACCGCCGGAGATAAAAATTTAGCTTACCAAAAAGTACACCTTTTGATTGACTAGATTGTATCGGAAAAATCTGGTAGATTTTATGTAATTTTCATGAAATATGCTTGCAGAGATTGAATTTTTACCCATTGTATGCAATAATTATTAATACCTGCCTATTCCAAAAGGTGTACTTTTAGAGAGTGAAATTTTTTTTGTAGTTAATGAAAGTTTTTATATATTGACAAAATGTTTTATATAGAAACTAATAGTTGATATTATATCATTTTAAGAAAAACGGTGAGTAGGAAACAGCAAATTAACAAGAAAATATTTCCTTGGATTTTGCAAGAAATAGAATGCTGACTTTCAGCACTTTGTCCATGAGAAACGGACATATAAAAGATGGAATGTGACAAAAGTGTTATTGTTTTCAAATTTTAAGAAAAAATTACCTTCGATGCGTTGATAATTCTTGCATAGTATGGTATAGTATTCACGCCGTTTGGTGAAAAGAGCATGTCGAAAGACATACTCTACGTGCTGTCTGCAGTTTGTCGAAAAGGTCAGCGACAGATTAGACTGGGGACGCATATGAAACCGGAATGAGTATAGGACGAGATGGTATGAATGGCATGAAACATTTTCTGAAAAATACACAAATAAATGTACTAACCAAATATACTGCGTCTGTGAGATCCTGATAGAAAGGGGTTGGTTGAGGATGATGCAGCGCATACGACAGCGGATTCGGAAGAGACCGTGGATGGTACCGGCTTTGCTGCTGGTCCTGGTGTTTGCCATGGGACTGTTGGTGGAGGCGATCAAACCTATGGGAGGCAGTGCCGCCAAAGCAGGCGAACGCTTTTCGGACCCACCCACCAATGCATCAAAGGATTATGAGGATGCACTGGGTAGCCCTAGTTCTACTCGGTTTAACGGCCGAGTGTGGGCGGATAAAACAGTGTATACTGGTGATGCGACGGTTGAATCTTCCTCCTCATCTGAAGGAGAGGACACTGAAACGATTGAGATAGGAGGCGATGATTTTCTCATATCTTATTCCCTGCTAGCATCGACTACGGTAGTAGAGGGCCAGTCCCAAGTACCGCTGGACGTGGTATTCGTCATTGACTTGTCGGACTCTATGAAGGGAGATAAGATCAAAGAGACGGTGGTGGCTCTCAATCAGTCTGTTCACACTCTGATGACAGGGAATCCAGACAACCGAATCGGTGTAGTAACCTATAGTGATGAAGCTCAGGTTTTGCTGCTTTTGGACCACTATACAATGGTAAAAAACGCAGAGAATTATTTTACCTTGAGTGAAGCAGGCGACTGCTTGGATGTAGCGGTTATGAACAGCAGTGGACAACAAATAGAAGCGTCTGCAAAAATGGGACAGTGGACCAACATTCATATGGGCATTGATGCAGGAATGGATTTGTTGTTGAGCGTTCCTGATGATGATATTACTACAATTTCTGGACAGACTCGATATCCAGTTCTGATGCTGATGTCTGATGGTGCCCCTACTGCATCTGGTGACGATGCTACAGATTGGTGGAATCCTAGTGGGGTAAGCGGCGATGGCGATATAAATTTTAGTGGATTGGATGCTTTCAAGGCTGTTATGAATGCAGCCTATCAAAAACAGCGTGTGTCACAGCACTATAGGCAGGACATGAAAGTTTACACTGTAGGTGTAGGTGAGGAGTCTTGGACGAATACCATAGACAGGGAAATGGCGAAAGTTACACTGAATCCTAAAGAATGGGATAAGGTAGTGACCTCTGGACTGAAAGAAGTATGGGATCAATGGAAGCTCTACCAAACTGGCGCAGATATTACCGTTGGTTATGGGGAAAGAAAATACACATTCACTCATCCGCCCACGGGAGATGTAAATTCATTGTTTTACAATGATGCCTATTTTTCGGCTAAGAATTCCGAGAATATTGCTGAAGCTTTTCAGCAGGTATTAAATCAGATAGTAGTTTCTGGTGCTGTTCCCACCCAGGTAGAAGGGGATCCTGCACATAGCGGTTATGTTACTTATGTAGATCACATTGGTCAATATATGCAGATAACCGCTATGCGTGAGCTAGTATACAAAGGGAGCGTTTTTACCATAAAAGATACTCAAAACAGCGGGAATAAAACTACGTATACATATTATGGAGGTCTAGATAGTCCCGTATATGATTATCAAGAATTCATTGATATAGTTATTACGGTTACCACAAATACGGAGTACCCCTATGACCAGACTCTGGAAGTAAAAGTCCCTGCTACGCTTATTCCTTTGCGAACAAATTATGTGACCCTGAACGAGGATGGCACAGTAAAGGAGAATGTCTGTAAAAATAACACACCTTTACGGTTGTTTTACACCGTCAGTCTACGGGATGAGGTCGTTACGACGATTAACAATCAAAGATATGCAAACATCAGTCGTCTGAGCAGTGAATATATCAAAAATCACACCAATGAAGATGGTAGTATTCGGTTCAACCCCAATCTATACACTGGCTACGCGGAAGATCAGGCAGGGGTGGGAAAAACCGTAGGTAATGCCTATGTCTATTTCCAAGCTGCAGATACCAATCCCTTCTACTATGTCCAAAAGGATACCCCGGTGTATGCGGATAAAGAATGTACGATTCCGGCCAAAGACAAGAACGGGGATCTCTATGTGCAGATAACCTATTATGACGGGACGGAAATCGTGACAAAGGCTGTTCCGGTGACCAGCATTTATGATTTGGAGGATGTCCAGCCTAATCCAGAAGATGGACCCCTGTATTTGGAAGCAGAATCCAGGTACCAATTCCGTGATTGCACGGTGGATGAGAAAGATGACCCTGAACACCACCATAATAGCGATTGTGACGATGTTATGGATAAAGGCGATGAAAACAATCTCAGTGAAACTGCTGAAACCTATCGGTATCCGATCTACATTGAAACAGAGAATGCCGAACAGAGGGAAGCACCACCTCCGTATGGCAGCGATGGTGAACCGGGCAATGCCCTAGGATACTTGGGTAACAACGGCGTAGTGAGCCTTCCTGTGCTTACAGGTGATTTGTCTATCTCTAAGACTGTAACGGGTAATATGTTGGAGAAAGTGGAGAACCAAGAGTTTGTTTTCGACATCAACGTATTCTATGAAAATTCTGGTACAAGAGCGAACCTCAACGGCACCTATGAAACATCCGCAAATGGTGGAAGTGTGGTGCAACCCAGTACAGAGCCCAGTTTGAAGCCGGGAGAAGAGAAGATAACATTTGTGGACGGAAAAGCCCAGGTGGTTCTCAAGCATGGACAGAGCATTACCGTTCATGACCTGCCAGCTGGCTATACCTATGTGGTGACTGAGCAAGACCCCAATCCCGATTCAGAGTTGAACATTTATAATGGCGAGGACTATAAAGTGAGTGTCACCCAGTCCACCTCGGCTGGAGGAGAGACTGCGACTAACAATGGTGAAGGAACCGCTGAGGCGGAAACAAGCGTCTATACTTGCACAGGAACTATTCAAGCTGATCGGGTGGAGACGGTAGCTTATACCAATAAACTCTATGTACCTATGGTTCCATATTCCTTTACAAAAGTGGATGGATTGAGTTTTAGCTCAGAAGATTTGTCCAAGGCTATCGCATTGCCGGGAGCACAGTTTGTGCTATACCACTATGATGGAAAAGAGGAAAACTGGGCTGAGGACTCCAAGAAGCTGATCGACCTGAGCAATCTTTCCGATGTGTGGGAAGACCCCATTACCGCTACTTCCGATGCCCAAGGTGAGACTCGATTTGAGAACTTGCAGGAAGGGCACTACCGGCTGGTAGAGACAGAGGCCCCAGAAGGGTACCAGTTGCCAACAGGTCAATGGAATTTGACGGTGGATATTTCTGGAGATGAAGGCAGCGAAGTGGGAACCTTTGTGATCCAGTCTACGGAGGACGCTACGATGGATACCCCGGCCATGGCGATTGCAAAAGAAGCTAGTGGTGAAAATACCTACTATCTGATGAACTACAAGCCCATCAATCCTCCCATCACTGGCGGTGACGGAGGCGAGGACTTCCGCATTGGCGGCGGTCTGCTGATGTTCACGGGCCTGGTTCTGGCCATGTGGTGGATGTGGAGCTCTCCCCGCAGGCGAAGCGAATTCCTCTAATTCTTTTATGTTGTGTGACACAGGCAGTGTAAAACCTGTACACAAATATATACCCAGCAGTTGAGAAAGGAGAAACCTATGAAAACGATGAAATCAACGATGGCACGGCTCTTTGCGCTGTGTCTGACCGTGGCGATGGTGCTGTCCATGGCCACTATGGGGGCCTTTGCGGCTCCCGTTGCCAGTGAACCGACTGGAACGATTACCATTAACAGTGCGGCCAGTGACAATGATGCCGAGGTTGACCTGTACAAGATCATCAAGGTGAATATGGTCAACGTCGGTACGGAGGAAAAGCCTGTGTTCCAGCCCCAGGACCCTGTGTACATCTGGGTGGACGCTGTGGCCACCTGGCTGGAGACCAACGCCAATGCGACCTATAAAGGCTACATCAACGCTTCTAACAATGCTATCACTGATAGCTTCAAAAAAGCTACTGCTGCTCAGTTGAGCAAGTTCTTCCACGATATGAAGGCCGCTATAGAGCCCGGAGAAGATGAAAAAGTCGAACTAGAACTGACAGCTGCAAAGAGCATTACCATTTCAGGTACCGCCCAGGAAATTACTGGGATGGAAATGGGTCAGTATCTGGTCATCGCTGAAAAGTCTGCCTATGTGTACAGCCCTGCTACTGTGACCCTGGCCCCTGTCTGGGATGAAGGAAGCAAGGCATGGGTCCTGAATGATGCCTCTGTGACCGTGAAGGGTAAAGGTGGTATTGAGAAGACCGTTACCGGCGGGGATCTGCAATATGCTGTTGGTGATACCGTTAACTATCGCCTGGACGTGGTGATTCCCACTTACCCTGAGGGTGCCACAGAACCCGCCTTCAACGTGGGCGATAAGATGGGTGTGGGCCTGACCTGGAGTGGCTCTGTGACCGTGTACTGGAGCGAAGACGGCATTATGAACACCGTGGAAAAAGGGGAAGGGGATAATGTAACGGTCGTTCCTGACCCTGAATACCGGGTAGATGCTTCTAACTATGCGCTGGCTACACCGGAAGATGATCCGGAACTTGCAGAAGACGAGATTACTTTTGAGGTACGGTTTGATTACAAGAACTTGATTAAAAACTGTTCTGGTGCGAAATATGTCCACGTGGTGTACACTGCTATTCTGAATGAGGACGCGTTCACCACCGATTCTCTGGGCAACGATGCCTACCTGGGCGTGAATACTGATCCTTATGATGATAACTCTTACGAGACTACGGACACCCACGAGCAAGTCTACACCTACGGCATCAACGTCACCAAGGTGGATGCTAACAACCATGCCACCACTCTGGCTGGTGCTGAGTTTACTCTGAAGAATGCTGACGGGACTGAAGTTCAGTTCGTGGAGACGGGCGACGGCGTGTATGTGAAGTATGCAGCCGCCAACTACAAGCCGGGAGATAACATCACTCCTGTGACTACCCTGGAGGTGGCCCCTAATGGTACCCTTCAGCTTAAGGGCCTGGATATTGGTACTTATACCCTCACTGAGACCAAGGCTCCCGGTGGCTATCAGCTGCCCGCTAGCCCTGTGACCACCATTACACTGACAGACAGCGAGCCGAATGGTAAGCTGGATGATGGCACTACCGCCAGCGGCTCCATGCTGGTAGATAAGGTAAGTGCAGATGGTAACGTCATTAGCTTCAAGTTGGGCAACACCAAGCCCGGTTTTGAGCTGCCCACCACCGGCGGCATGGGCACCGTGCTGTTCACCGCTGGCGGCCTGGTCATCATGGCCTGCGGCGCTGCTCTGGTGCTGGTGACCCTGAAGAAGAAGAAGAAGGCAGAGGACTAATTCCTCTTCGAAGCAAAAATCGCAAGCAAGGAGCCGGGGCGTCCCACGCCCCGGCCCTTCCCATATCACGGAGGAAGCCAATTTATGAGTGAACAACCCCAGGAGAACCGACAGAGAGAGAGAAAGGGAGCCAAGGTGCCTCTCATCCTGTCAATGGCACTGTTGGTGCTGGGGGCGGGGATTTTTTTCTACCCTGCCATCAGCAACTTCATTGCCGACCTCAGCCACCGGGAAATTATCACGTCCCACGCCAATATGGTCAGCAGCTTGGACGAGGAGACCTTGGCAGAGGAGTGGCAGAAGGCCATAGAGTACAATGAAAACCTGATGGGCGACCCGGTGCACGATCCCTTTATCCCTGGCAGTGGCTACGCCATCCCGGACAATTATCAGGACGTGTTGGCTCTGGACGACGTGATGTGCACCCTGGAAATCCCAAAAATTGGCCTATCTCTGCCGGTGTACCACGGTACCAGCGAGGAGGTGCTGGCCAAGGGAATCGGGCATATGGAGGTCACCGCTCTGCCCATTGGCGGACTCAACCGCCACACCGTTCTTACCGGACACCGGGGACTGCCCAGCGCGGAACTGTTCACCCGGCTGGACGAGATGGAGATAGGGGACCACTTCTATATCCATGTGCTGGACGAGGTCCACGCCTATCAGGTGGACCAGATCACCACGGTGGAGCCGGATGAGCTGGAAAATCTGGTGGCAGAGGCAGACAAAGACTTGGTGACCTTGGTGACCTGTACCCCCTATGCAGTCAATACCCACCGACTGTTGGTGCGAGGTACCCGGGTGGAGTATGACCCGGAGGTGGAGCAGCAGGAGGATGAAGTAACCCTGCGGACCCTGGACTTCACCTACCTATGGTACTACATTCCCGGCGCTGTGGTAGGCGTGGGCTTGATTGTAGGTATCGTCGTGTGGAGAAGGAGGAAAAAACGCCGTGAGGGATAAGGCGAGACAGATTGTCCTCATATTGGGCTTGGTGCTGGTTCTGGTGGGGGCTGGTGTTCTGCTCTATCCCCGCTTTACCGCCTTCCGCTATGCCCAAGAGGTATCCAGACAAAAGGAAAGCTTCTTGGAACAGGTGGCCCCAGAAGAAGCCCAGGAGCCAGACCCTAGATTGGAAGAGCTGTATGAGAAGCTGGCGGAGGAAAACCAGCGGCTTTATGAAGAGCACCAGCCCCAGCTGGTGGACCCCTTTTCCTATGAACAGCCTGCCATTGACCTGTCTGAGTATGGACTGGAAGATGGTGTGATCGGCTATCTCACCATAGATAAAATGGGGATTGAGCTGCCCATCTATCTGGGGGCCAACCCCAGAAATATGACCCTGGGCGCTGCCCACATGACCAATACCTCCTATCCTATCGGAGGGGAGAACACCAACTGTGTGTTGGCAGGGCACCGGGGGTATTTCCAGGCCCCCATGTTCCGCAACATTCAGAAGCTGGAGCTGGGGGACGTGGTGCAGGTCCAGAATTTCCGGGAGACTCTGCAGTATGAAGTATCAGAAATCCAGGTGGTGAATCCCGACGAGGTGGAGTGCCTGTACATCCGCCCGAGTGAGGATTTGCTCACGCTTATCACCTGCCACCCCTATCCCACCAACACCTATCGTTATGTGGTGATCTGTACCCGAATCGTATGATAAAAAGATTTCCCTGGGCATTTTGGCCCAGGGAAATCTTTTTATCATAGAAGTGGATCATTGTATAAAATGTCAAAAACAGGCGAAAAACGCCTGGAAATACTTGGAGCAAAATGTCGGCAAAAGGGCTCTATTTCCATTTAAATCGTGATATTGTGGAACATTGACAGAAAAAACGTGTTAAAAATGTAAAAAACACAAAAAACAGCTCTTTCCTCTGTTAATTCGGAGGAAAGAGCTGCTTTTTGCGGGCTTTGATTCCCGGCTGCTGGATGAATGATCGTTGCTTTTGCATAGTATGAGAATGCGAGGTAGCACGGCGAATAGATTCTGCATCCAATGGTATTTGGAAGGCTGCTGAGAAAAATAGCTTGCTTTTTAGCAGCACTGTGCTATAATAGCGGGCAGAGACAAGTGAATACCATGTCTTCAGGGCGGGGTGAAATTCCCCACTGGCGGTATAGTCCGCGACCCGCAGAGCCTTGGTTCTGCGGCTGACCCGGTGAAACTCCGGGACCAACGGTTACAGTCCGGATGGAAGAGGATGTGCAAGAGCTCCAAGTGGGTTGTTGCGCCTGAACGGCATTGGCGGTTGGGCGTCTCAATATCATTTGGAGGTTTTTTATTATGTGGAACAACCTGACGGACCTGTGGGCCAGCGCACAGGACAATGTGGTGTATCTTCTGGTATGCCTGGGGGTATTTGTGGCCCTGTTTGCAGTGGCCATGCTGGTGGAACGGGTGTGGCTGAAGGTCCCCCGGCAGCAGGGCGCCCGGCGGGCGGCGTACATCGGTATCTTTGCCGCCATGGCCGCCATCCTGATGTACCTGGAGTTTCCCCTGCCCTTTGCTCCCAGCTTCTATGAAATTGACCTCAGCGAGGTGCCCGTGCTCATCTGCTCCTTCTCCCTGGGCCCTGTGGCGGGTGTGGTGTGTGAGCTGGTGAAGATCATCCTCAAGCTGCTGCTCAAGGGCACCACCACCGCCTTCGTGGGCGACTTTGCCAACTTTGTGGTGGGCTGCTCCTTCATTCTCCCCGCCACCACCCTCTATCACCGCTTTAAGACCAAGAAGGGGGCCATCGCTGGCATGGTCACCGGTACGGTGGTGATGGCTGCCTTCGGCAGCTTCTTCAACGCGGTGTATCTGCTCCCCGCCTTCTCCGCCCTCTACGGCCTGCCCCTGGAGCAGCTGGTGGCCATGGGCACGGCGGTCAATGGCATGATCAACAGCGTGTCCACCCTGGTGCTCTTTGCCGTGGTGCCCTTTAACCTGCTCAAGGGCCTGATTGTGTCGGTGCTCACCACCCTGCTCTACAAGCGTATGGAGCGGCTGCTGCGGATGCGGTGACATCGATATGGAGAGCAACGAGACGAAAGTTTCGCTGCTCTCCTTTTTTCGCACCGAATAGAGAGATGGGAGCGGCTTTTTGAGCCGCTCCCAAGTTTTTATGTGTCTTTTCCAGTCCCCGTGCTCCGATTAGGAACACACTTCTTTGCTCTTCGCTGGAGTAGCCTTGCCAGTCTGGCGGGGACGCTACCCGCTGGGGGTTCCTTTTGTTCGGGCAAAAGGAACCAAAACCCGCTTAGGGCGTTCCCCCCTAAGTACCCCCCTTGGGGTACGGGACCGGATGTGCGTCAAGCCCGTTTTCGGCCCGTCACCTTTACGGTGGCGCCTATAGTGCCACTACACCAGGCCACCATGGCAGCTAGCCCTATGGCTGGGCGGTTCCCCCGTCCGGGCCTACTCTGGTGGTGCGGTGTAGCCACCGCCGGGAGCCAGTCCACCGGCAGCTGGGAACAGCTGCTCGCCAGAGGAAGGCCCTGGCGGTAGAAGTCACATCTACCAGAGAAGAAAGCAGTTCCTTTAGAGTTGCCAGGCCATCTATGTGACCCCACCGGTCCAAGGGCCAGAAAGAGAAGGACGCAGGAGCAGCCAGTACCAGCAGGGTGGATTCCACAAGGCGGGGGAAGGACCCGCCTTTGGCGATTCTTTCCCCCATTTCTCATCGTGGAGAAATGGGGCCCAGCGGAGCGCGTCTCCCCTGCCAGTGAAGAGGGAAGAGGCATGGGTTAGTCCCTGTGGAAGATCTGTTTCAGGGTAATCTTGTGCTCCCGGGCGATGCGGGCCATGTCCTCATACTCCGGCTTGGAGCGGCGCACGCCGTAGCCCTGGGCCTTCTTCACCCGCACCGGGCCGTAGGGGGTTTCCCGGGTGGTGATGCTGTAGTCCAGCACGTGCTTTTCACAGGTGCGCACCCGCAGCCCTGTGGTGGAGGTAAGGGCAAACACCTGGTGGATGAGCGGGTCTTTGTGGGCGGGGTCACACAAGGCCGCCAGCTGCCAGCCGGGGCGGCCCTTCTTCATGCACCCGGGCAGGGTGTACACGTCCAGAGCACCCTCCTCTAAAAGCCGCTGGCAGGCAAAGGACAGGGCCTCGGGGGTCATGTCGTCCAGGTTGCACACCAGCTCCAAAATCTCCCCTTTGGCCTCCTGGGTGTGCCCCAGCATGGCCCGGACACAGTTGGCGGCGGGGAACTCCTTTTTGCCCATGCCGTACCCGGTGTGCTCCAGCACCATGGGGGGCATGGGGCCAAACCGGGTGGCAAAGGTGGTCAGCAGCGCCGCCCCCGTGGGGGTGCACAGCTCCCCCTGGATGTCCCCACCGTAGCAGGGCACCCCCTCCAGCAGGTGGGCGGTGGCGGGAGCGGGGACGGGGACGATACCATGGGCGCAGTGGACCATGCCGCTGCCCACGTGGACGGGGGAGACCACCACTTCGTCGGGGTGGAGTAGGTACAGAGCATAGCAGGCCGCCGCCACGTCCGCCACGGCGTCCAGGGCACCCACCTCGTGGAAGTGCACCAGGTCCACCTCCACCCCGTGGGCCTTGGATTCCGCCTGAGCCAGGCGGTGGTACACCGCCCGGGCCTGCTCCAGCACCGGGGCGGGGAGGTTCAGGTGGCCGATGAGGTGCTCCACATCGTGGAGGGTGGTGTGGTGGTGGTGATGATGATGCTCGTGGCCATGCTCATGCTCGTGGCCATGCTCATGCTCGTGATGATGATGGCCATGGTGATGGTCCAGGCTCTCCTCCCGCTCTCCGTGGACCACCACGTCCATGTGGGTGCCGGAGAGGCCGCAGGACTGGGCGGGGACGGCGTGGAACTCCACCCCAGGCAGACCCATGTGGTTGAGGGTGTGGAGGAATTCCTCCCGGTTGGGGAGCAGCTCATACAGAGCGGCGGTGAGCATGTCCCCCGCCGCTCCCATGTTACATTGTAAATATAAGGTGTTCATTGAGGCAGACCCTCCATTTGATTGATGCGGCTGGCCAGGAAGCCTGCGCCAAAACCGTTGTCGATGTTCACCACGCTGCACCCGGAGGCGCAGGAGTTGAGCATGGCCAGCAGGGCGGACAGGCCGCCAAAGCTGGCCCCATAGCCCACGCTGGTGGGCACGGCGATGACAGGGCAGTCCACCAGACCGCCCACCACCGAGGCCAGCGCCCCCTCCATACCAGCCACGGCGATGACCACCCGGGCCTGCATCAGCTCATCCAGGGAGGCCAGCAGGCGGTGAAGTCCCGCCACCCCCACGTCGTAGAGGCGGGTGACCCGGTTGCCCAGCACCTCGGCGGTGAGGGCGGCCTCCTCCGCCACCGGCATGTCGCTGGTGCCCCCGGTGGCCACCACAATGGAGCCCACCTGGGGGTGGGGCTGGGGGTTGATCACCCCGATGCGGGGGACGGGGTGATAGTCCATGGGCAGCTCCTGGGCTACCAGGTCCGCCTTCTCCTGGTCCAGGCGGGTGACCAGGATGTTGCGGCTGCCGTTTTTCATCATGGAGGCGGCAATGCCCGCAATTTGCCGGGGGGTCTTGCCCGCCCCATAGATGACCTCCGAGGCACCCTGGCGCACGGTGCGGTGGGTGTCCACCCGGGCATAGCCCAGGTTGTCAAAGGGAGAGCGTTTCAGCTCCAGAACGGCCTGCTCCGGTGTGACGGACCCGTCCGCCACACCTCGCAGCAGGGCCAGCACATCTTGTTTACTGTCCATGGAATTCCTCCTTCTGCCGGGGGTTCAAGTCCAAAAAGACCTGGGAAAAGTGGGGGGAGAGGGCCTCTAAAAGGGCCCCATGCTGGGCCACCGCCCGGTCCATCTGGTCCTGGGGCAATTGAAGGAGGGCGGCGTCTCCCCGCAGTCGAATGCGAAAATCGGTGAAGCCCAGGGCGAAGAGGGCGTCCTCGCCCCCCTCCACCCGGGCCAAATCGGGGGCGGTGATGGGGGTGCCCGTGGGAATGCGGGTGGCCAGACAGGCGTAGGCGGGCTTGTCCCAGGTAAACAGCCCCGCCTCTCGGCTCAGGGCCCGCAGCTGGGCCTTGGTGACGCCGCACTCCCGGAGGGGGGAGCGCACCTCCAGCTCCGAGAGGGCCCTCATGCCCGGGCGGTCCTGGGCGTCGTCCGAGGCGTTGGTGCCGTCCAGCAGCAGGGAAAAGCCATCCGCCCGGACCTGCTGCCACAGGGCAGAAAAAAGGGCTTTTTTACAGTGATAGCAGCGGTTTGCTGGATTGGCGGCCACCTCTGGGCAGGCCAGCACGTCCAGCTCCACCACCGTCAGGGGTACTCCCAGCTCACGGGCCAGACGCTGGGCGTCTTCACGCTCCCAGGCGGGCTGGAAGGGGGTGGAGACGTAGTAGGGCCGTACGTCCTGGCCAAAGGTGCGCCCCGCCCAGAGAAGGTAGGCGGAGTCGGAGCCCCCGGAGAAGGCCAGGGCGGCCTTGGGGTGCTGGGTAAAAAATTGCTGTAATGTCATGGGATTCTCCTAAAAAGAAAAGGTACGCCTTTGGGGCGTACCTTTTGACTGTCAAAAAAGCAAAAGTCCCTGCAAGAAGTTTGAGGTACTTGGTTAGGAACACAAGCCCTCGGCAGAGTTTTCCCGCCCGCAGGCGGGAAAATAAATGAAAATTCGTTTTTTCCGGGGACATGCGCATCGGAAAAAACACTTCTCAGCCCGCCAGTGTGGCCTTGGGTCGTCCTTGGACCCAAGGATGCATGCAGCGGGCTGTATCTCCTCGAAAAAATGCTTGCATTTTTGAGAAAAACCCGCTATGTGAATGGTACACAAACCGGGGGGAGAAGTCAAGCCCCCATCAGTCCAAAATCCGCCCGTCGGTGGAGATGGTCACCACCTGCCAGGGGATGAACTTGCCGCTGGCACGCAAAGCCTGGGTGGCGGCGTGCTGGATGCCGCCGCAGCAGGGCACCTCCATGCGCACAATGGTGAGGGCGGTGATGTCGTTATCCTGGAGAATGGCGGTGAGCTTTTCCGTGTAGTCCACCATGTCCAGCTTGGGGCAGCCGATGAGGGTCACCTTGCCCCGGATGAAGTCCTGGTGGAAATTGGCGTAGGCGTAGGCGGTGCAGTCGGCGGCAATGAGCAGGTGGGCGCCCTGGAAGTAGGGGGCATTCACCGGGGCCAGCTTGATCTGCACCGGCCACTGGCGCAGCTGGGAGGCACAAGGGGCAGGGGCGGCGGTGTCTGCCTGGGGGGTGATGGTGCGGGACTGGCTGCCGGGGCAGGCGCAGGGGGCAGCTTTGGCGGCCATATTGGCCTTCACCGCCGCCTCGTCATAGGGGGCGGCCTCTCGCTCCACGAAGGTAATGGCCCCGGTGGGGCAGGTGGGCAGGCAGTCCCCCAGGCCGTCGCAGTAGTCGTCCCGGATGAGCTGGGCCTTGCCGTCTACCATGGCGATGGCCCCCTCGTGGCAGGCCTGAGCACAGGCCCCGCAGCCGTTGCACTTGTCCTGGTCAATGTGGATGATGCGTCGAATCATGGATGTGTCCTCCTGGTGTGGTGATTTTGATGGTAGGATACCACAGTGGGCCGGGAATGTCTGTTGTAGTTCCAACAAAACCGCAGGTTTTCTCCCCAATGGCTTGCCAAGGGGAACTGGGAGGTATATACTAATCAGACACGAAATGAGAGATAGAGAAAGGAAATGAAAATGGCACACACCACAGAACCCATGACACAAGGGCCCATTTGGAAGCGAATCACCTACTTTGCCCTTCCCATTTTTCTGGGCAACCTGTTCCAGCAGATGTACAACACCGCCGACTCCCTGATCGTAGGAAACTTCCTGGGAAAGAATGCCCTGGCTGCGGTGAGCTCCACCGGCAGCCTCATTTTTATGCTCATCGGCTTTTTGAGCGGCATCGCCATCGGCGCCGGTGTGGTCATCTCCCGTTACTTCGGCGGCAACAAGCTGGAGGAGATGAGCAAGGCAGTGCACACCACCGTGGCCTTCGGTCTGGTGGCCGGCGTGGTGATGACAGCGGTGGGCGTGGGCCTGTCCCCCCAGATTCTCCGGTGGATGGACACCCCGGAAAACGTCATGTACAACTCCCAGCTGTACCTGAGCATCTACTTCATGGGCTCTCTGGGCTCAGTGATGTACAACGCGTGCGTGGGTATCATGCAGGCGGTGGGCGATAGCCGCCACCCCCTGTACTACCTCATTGTCTCCTCGGTGGTCAACGTGGTGCTGGACCTGTTCTTCATCGCCGGGCTGGGCATGGGGGTGGACGGAGCGGCCTGGGCCACCATCATTGCTCAGTACGTCAGTGCCATCATGTGTCTGTGGCGGCTGCTGAGGGTCAAGGACAACTACCGGGTGGAGCTGCGGAAGATTCGCTTCCACTGGGATATGCTCAAGCGGGTGGTGCGTTTCGGCCTGCCCTCCGGCGTTCAGAACTCCATCATCGCCATTGCCAACGTGGTGGTCCAGTCCAACATCAACCACTTTGGCGACGCCGCCATGGCCGGCGTGGGCGCCTACTCCAAGATTGAGGGCTTCGGCTTCCTCCCCATCACCAGCTTTACCATGGCCATGACCACTTTCGTGGGCCAGAACCTGGGCGCGGGCCAGATCGAGCGCACCAAACGGGGCGCCCGGTTCGGTACCATCACCTCGGTGATTTTGGCTGAGCTCATCGGTGTGGCGGTCTTCATCTTTGCCCCCCAGCTCATCGCCGCCTTTGACACCTCCCCCGACGTCATCGCCTACGGCGTGGACAAGGCCCGCACCTCCGTGCTCTTCTATTGCCTTCTGGCCTTCTCCCACGCCATGGCCTCCATCCTCAGAGGTGCAGGCAAGGCCGTGGTGCCCATGTTCGTGATGATGATCTGCTGGTGCATCATCCGGGTGTCCTTCCTGGCCATCGCCGTGCCCCTCACCGGCAGCATTCAGATGGTCTACTGGGTCTACCCCCTCACCTGGTTCTTGAGCTCCGTGACCTTCCTGTGGTACTATCGGCGCATGGATTGGAACCGAAATCTGGCATAAACACTGTATTTTTGAAAGGACGGGAAAATTTCCCGTCCTTTCGACTTTTTTCGACCTTATTCGACATTTTTTTATGTTATCATACAAAAGTCCCATAGAACGGACAATTTTAGACAAATTGTGGGAGTCAGATGCTTGAAATGGTACATATGTTCGATTATAATAGGGGCAGGACATCGTGGAACAATGGGATGGCACCCCCATCCCCAGCGCAGGGAGGAAGAGAAATGGAGCGTAACTGGATCAAAGCGGCAATCATCGACTTACTGGACCGAGCGGATGAGGCCCAGCTACGAGCCATTTTTCAGTTTATTTCCCATTATTTGAATCGATAAACGGGAAAAATCCCCGGGCATTTCACCGAAATGGTGGAATGCCCGGGGATTTTTTATGTCTCGGGGTCGGTAAGCTCTCGGGCCAGCCGCTCCAGCACCGCCCAGTCCTCGTCGCTGAGCCGGGACAGAGCGGAAATGAGGCGAGAGCGGAAGTCATTCCGGCCCGCCACATCCCCCAAAAAGCCCATCAGCTCCTCGTCGGGAGTGTGGCCGCTGGGGGGGGTTACCAGCATGTCCCCCTGGCCCGTACGCAGCCAGTTCTCATTGACGTGGAACACCCGGCAGATATCCAACAGGGTGCGCTCGCTGGGGGTGGTTTTCTCGATCTCATAGGTGGCAATGGTATTTTGCTTCAAACCCAGTTGGTCGGCAAAGGCCTGTTGGGTCAGCCCATAGGCCTTGCGCACCTGGCGGATACGCAGTCCAACACTCATAGTCAATCCTCCAGTTCTCGAAACGATACGGGGGTTACCTCCGTATTTTACCACGCCACAGCGGGAAGCACAAGAAAGAAGATTGACCAAATCAATAAAATGGCCTTGACAAATATCGGTGAATGATATAATATTATCGAGAAATCAATAAAAGGAGGGAGACTATGACATGGAGCGCATGGTCACTGTGCGTCAGCTTGCCCCGGCTGGGGCGGCGTGAGCGGGCCTTTTGGCTGGGCGTGGCCCAGGGGATGGCATGGAGACATCGAGAGGAGAAAAAGGAGGAGCGAGCAGGGATGCAGCGGGAAGAGATGGTCTATCACGGGGGAAAGCGCACCCAGGGGGAGCGGGTGAAGCTGGAGGTGCGCAAAGAGGAGGGCAGCGACGGGTTCTGTCAGGTCATTGAGGCCTCCAGCACCGCCGCCGCCATGGATGCCCTGGAGGCCCTCATCCGGGGATATGAGCAGTTTCTGGGGGTGCCCGCCCACCATGTGCTGGCGGTGCTGGCCACGGTGATGACGGTGCCCGGCGGGGGCCACATGGAGGGAACAGGGAGGTGACGGGGCCGTGACAGGGTTTACACCCCAGGAGCTGGAGGAGATGGCCCAGGCGGACGCCGAGATCGACCGGGAGTTTGAGGCGGATTGGGATATGGAGCCGCCGCCCCCCGTCCCCCAGCTGGTGTGGGTGTCCCGGCTGGCCCGGCAGCACCACACCACCTATGGAAGATTCGTCTCCACCCACACCGAAGAGGAAATTCGGGAGCTGGTGGAGCAGTTGAAAGGAGAAACCGTATGAAATTTCGCTATAAGCGGGGCATTCCGGTGCCCTATGCCCGACAGGGATACATCTACTTTAAGTCTCTGCGCTTTTCCGGCCTGCCTGTGCGGGAGCAGGAGCGCATTCGCCGCCTGTGCGACTGCGTGGGGGGCAACAATGGCCAGGCGCTGCTGGAGCACGTCACCACCGGGGAGGCGGTGAAGTCCGTGTGTCAGAGACACTACATTGCCTCCCCCACCACCCTGTACCGGGCGCTGAAACGCTATTATGTACGCTTTCCCCAGGATTTATAAGGGAAAGTGTGGAGATTGAACACGGAATGTGTAATCACGAGGGAAGTCTGGTTGCTACAATGGGACAAGAAGAACACAAGGGAGGGAAATCTGTGGCTGCCAGACAGCGACAAACCAGCACATCCAAGACCCTGATGCGTCAGGTACGCCAATACCTGGACTCCATCAGCCGCACCGTGGATGTCACCGAGCTGCAGCCCACCGGAGAGGTGGACAAGAAGGGGAATCCCATCTGTGAGCGAAAGCCGGTGTACAACGACCGGGGGGAGATCATCCGCACCCGGGAATATGTGATTCCGCCCACCCTCACCGGCATCTGCCTCCACCTGGGCATCACCCCGGGGAAGTGGAAGCAGTGGTGCGACCACCAGGCCTACCCGGAGTTGGAAGAGGCCACCGAGTGGGTCACTGGCATCTTGCAGGCGTGGAGCGAGGAACAGCTGCTCACCCGCAAGGACGTGAAGGGGGTGGTGTTCCACCTACAAAACAACTATGGCTACGCCCAGAAGGTGGAGGTGGAGGCGGGGCCCCAGACCCGAGCGGCCCAGTCCCTCACCACCCAGGAGAAGCTGGCCCTGCTCCAGGAACTGTGGGAGGAGGGGCAGGGGGAGCTGCCGGAGCACCATGAACCATGACCGACAGGAGGAGGCTCTGCTGTGGTACAAGGGCCTGAAAGAGACCAACAACGACACCTTCCTCCCCCTCTTCTTTGACAAGCACCGGTTTCTGGTGCTGAAAGGGGGCGGCGGCAGCGGCAAGAGCATTTTTGCCGGGCGCAAGGTGTTGGAGCGGGTGACCAGCGAGCCGGGGCACCGGTGGCTGGTGTGCCGCAAGGTGGCCCGCACCCTGCGGGAGAGCTGCTGGGCCCAGCTGGTGGGCCAGATTTCGGACTTCTACCCCGACGCCGGGGCCAAGACCAACAAGTCCGCCATGACCATCACCTTTGCCAATGGCAGCGTCATCCTCTTTGCCGGGCTGGACGATGTGGAGAAGCTGAAATCCATCTTCAACATCACCGGCATCTGGATTGAGGAGGCCTCCGAGCTGGAGGAGGGGGACTTCAACCAGCTGGACATCCGTCTGAGAACGGATTTCAACCAGTATCTCCAGATGATCCTCACCTTTAACCCCATCAGTATCACCCACTGGCTGAAAAAGCGGTTTTTTGACCGGAAAGACCCCCGGGCCACGGTGCACGAGAGCACCTATAAAGATAACCGCTTTCTCACCCCCGAGGCGGTGGCCACCCTGGAGAGCTTCAAGGAGACCGACGAGTACTACTACATGGTCTACTGTCTGGGCCAGTGGGGGGTGACGGGCAAGACGGTATTCAACGGCAAGGCGGTGGGGGAGCGGCTGCAACACCTGGAGCCCCCGGCGAAGGAGGGCCTGTTCGAGTACGACCTGGCCGACGACGGCATCCATCTCACCAACATCCACTGGGTGGAGGAGAAGGGGGGCCCCATTCGCATCTACACACCCCCTCAGCAGGGGCGGCCCTACGTCATCGGCGGGGACACCGCCGGGGACGGCTCGGACTGGTTTGTGGCCCAGGTGCTGGACAACATCACCGGGGGGCAGGTGTGCACCCTCCGCCACCAGTACGACGAGGACACCTACACCCGGCAGCTGTACTGCCTGGGGCTGCACTACAACAAGGCCCTGTTGGCCCCCGAGTGCAACTTCTCCACCTATCCGGTGAAGCTGCTGGGGCTCATGGGCTACCCGAAAATCTACGTCCGGGAGGTGGAGGACTCCTTCGACGGACAAATCCACCACGCCTACGGCTTCCGCACCGACCGCCTCACCCGCCCGGTGATTTTGGCGGAGTTGGTACGGGTGATGCGGGACCACCTGGGGGGCGTCCACGACCGAGCCACCCTGGAGGAGATGCTCACCTTTGTGCGCAATGAGCAGATGCGCCCCGAGGCGGAGCCGGGGGCCCACGACGACTGTGTCATGGCTCTGGCCATCGCCCACTACGTGCGCCCCCAGCAGTCCATGCGCCTGACCACCCCCCAGCCCGGAGGCACCGCCCGGTGGACCTCGGACATGTGGGAGGACTGGAACCGGGCCAGCCCCGGGGACCGGGAGATGCTGCTGCGGCTGTGGGGCAGGCCCGGTGACAACAAAGGAGGATGAAGATGAAGGCCAAACACCAGAAACAAGCGGGGGAGAAGCTGAAGCTGTGGCAGCAGCGGCTGGCGTTGAGCAACGCCGCCTACTCCGCCGAGTACGCCCGCATGGACCAGCGGGAGCGCATCTACAACGGAGACCATCAGCTGCGGCCCCTGGTGCCCGGAGATACGAGAAGGGACGGGGGCGTGCGCAGCACCAGCCATGTGCGCAACATCGTCTTTGAAAACGTGGAGACTCAGGTGTCCAGCTCCATTCCCCAGCCCAAGGTCACCCCCCGCCGGAAAGAGGACGAGGGGCTGGCCCTGTTGCTGGAGCACTTCTTGCGCAACGAGCTGGAGCGGCTGCCCTTTACCCAGCTCAACGACCTGGCCGAGCGCACCGTCCCCATCCAGGGGGGCGTGGCCTACCTGGTGGAGTGGGACAACCGGGAGCGCACCCATGACACCGTGGGCACCCAGGTGGTGCGCATGCTCCACCCCAAGCAGCTGGCCCCCCAGCCCGGGGTGTTCACCTCCATTCAGGACATGGACTGGGTGATTGTGAAAATCCCCACCACCCGGGACGCCATCTTCCGGGAGTACGGCATCTGGGTGGAGGAGGACGGAGAGTCCGAGCCCGCCGTGCGGGGGGTGGACGGGGTCAGCGCCGTGGAGGACGCCCTCACCCGGTATGTGGGCTATGAGAAGAACGCCCAGGGGGGCGTGAATCGGTACTGCTGGGTCAACGACACCCCTCTGGAGGACCTGGAGGACTACCAGGCCCGGCGGCAGCCCGTGTGTAAGCAGTGCGGCCGGGTGCGGCCCCTACCTGGCCAGCTCATCCAACAGCCCGCTACGGCACCCAACCAAGACCAGGGGGAGCTGCTGCGCCAGGAGGCGGGGCAGAGGCTGGCCAAGACCTTGGCCCAGGAGGCCATGGCCGGGGGCGGCGGCCTGGACAGCCTGCCCGTGGAGCCGGACCAGAGCCAGGCACCCCGGGAGTATCAGGGGGGCGGTTGCCCCTGGTGCGGCTGTGAGGAGTTTGAAGACCAGGTGCAGGAGTATGAGCAGGTGCTGCTGCCCATCACCACCGGGAAGGGGTTGTCCATCCCCGGTGCCACCCCCGATCTGGACCAGGAGGGCAACCCGGTGATGCGCCCCACCCTCATCCCCTTCTACAAGCCGGGGGTGTTCCCCATCGTCTTGCAGCGCAGCGTGTCCGTGTACGGCCAGCTGCTGGGCAACTCGGATGTGGACATGATCGCCGACCAGCAAAACACCATCAACCGCCTGGAGCAGAAGATCATTGACCGCCTGGTGAAGGCGGGCACCCGCATCACCCTGCCCGACAACGCCTCGCTGCGGGTGGACAGCCAGGACGGGGAGCGGTGGTACATCGGCTCGGCCGCCGACAAGGCCATGATCGGGGTGTACGACTTCAAGGGGGACCTGGAGTACGAGCTGCTGTACCTGGCCAACGTCTACGAGGAGGCCCGTCAAATTCTGGGCATCACCGACTCCTTCCAGGGCCGGGCGGACTCCACGGCCACCAGCGGCAAGGCCAAGGAGTTCTCCGCCGCCCAGGCCGCCGGACGGCTGGAGAGCAAGCGGGTGATGAAAAACAAGGCCTATGCCGACCTGTTCCGCATGATGTTCGAGTTCTGGCTGGCCTACGGGGACGAGCCCCGGCCCGTCACCTACCAGGACGCCCAGGGCCACACCCAGTACGAGCAGTTCAACCGCTACGACTTCTTAGAGCAGGACTCCGACGGCCAGTACTACTGGAACGACCAGTTCCTCTTCTCGGTGGACACCACCGACACCCTGGCCAGCAACCGGGAGGCCATGTGGCAGGAGACGAGGCAGAACCTGCAAAATGGGGCCTTCGGGGACCCGGCGGCCACCGAGACCCTCATCCTATTCTGGACCAAGATGGAGCAGCTGCACTACCCCGGCGCCGGGGACACCAAGCAGGCCCTGGAACAGCGGGCGCAGCGGGAGGCCCAGATGGGACAATCACAACGACAACTCACGCAAGGCGACAGCGGGAACATGCCAGACCAGATGAGAAGGGAGGGAACGGCATGAAGGAGCAGAAGGGCTACATTGGCCGGATTCAGAACATCGGCACCCAGGTGGTAAAGGCGCCCTGCCAGACCACCGCCACCAAGACCGGCACCGTGCACACCGGCAAGGACCTGAGACAGGGCAAGGAGTAACACCACAAAACCAAACCAATACGCAGGGATAGCGGGAACATCCCACGGCCCCACGGGGGCAGGAAGGAACGAGATATGGAAGTCAACGAGCAGCAAGTGTATGAGGCTTTAGGGGTGGAGCAGCCCGCCCAGGAGCAGACACCCCAGGAGACAGAGCAGCCCCAGGCCCAGCCCCCTCAGGGGGAGATGAGCCTGGAGCAGCGGCGGGAGAACGCCGCCCGGCGGCGGCGGGCGGAGACCCGGGCCGCCATCCAGGAGGCGGTGGAGGCCGAGCGCAGCCACGCCCGCCGGGACGTGGAGCAGGTGCTCCGGGATGCGGCCCTGAGAAGCCCCGCCGACGGCACCCCCATCACCAACCTGGAGCAGTACCGGGCCTTCAAGCAGGCCCAGCAGGCCAAGCTCGCCCCTCGGCCCCAGGCCAACCCCGCCATGGAGGCCCAGGTGGCCGCCGAGCTGGCCCAGATTCGCCAGCTCAACCCCAACATTCGCTCGGTGGGCGATCTGCTCACCATGCCCCGGGCGAAAGAGTTTTACCAGCTGGTGAAGCGGGGCAACTCCTTTGTGGACGCCTACAAGCTGGCCCACTACGACCAGCTCACCCAGCAGGCAGCCGCCGCTGCCCGCCAGCAGGCCCAGAACCTGGCACGCAGCAAGGGACACCTCATCGCCGCCGCCCAGCGGGGCAAAGGGGCCGCCACCGTGCCCGCCCCGGAGATGGACCTGTTCCGGGCCTTCAACCCCCAGGCCAGTGAAGCGGCCATTCAGGCCTATTACAACAAATATCAGGGAGGAAAGTAAATGTTTGTACCCGTGAAAAGCAACACCGGGGCCATGCTGCCCTGGGAATACCTGGGCGCTGCCGCCGACACCTATCAGGCAGGCCAGATGCTCACCGTCACCGGCGGCAAGCTGACCAAGCTCAGCGCAGCCTCCACCACCACGCCCCCCTATCTGTGCATGGCGGACGTCACCGCCGCCGATGGCCAGGTCATCCCCGTCACCCGGGTGGAGGGGACCTTCCTCTACGAGACCACCCTGTCTGCCGTCACCGCCGAGGCAAAGCCCGGCGCAAAGGTACAGGTGGCCGAGGACGGCCTCACCGTGGCCCAGGGCGCTGGCAACTTCGAGCTGGTGGACGTGGAGGGCACTCAGAAGGGTGACGCCGTCCGGGGCAGATTTGTGTAAAGGAGGACAACCAACCCCATGAAAATCATTTTCTCTGAAGGCTCCGGCCTCAACGACAGCATTTATGGCAAGTGTCAGGCCCCCATCCGCATGTTCCTGGAGCAGCGGGGGGAGCAGTTTGAGCGTCAGTCTGTGCTCAAGGACCTGTTCCTCATGGGCAAGAGCGAGAACTACGGTGACCTGATGACCACCATGACCGCCATGAGCGGCTTTGAGCCCGTGGGCGAAAACGGCGCCTATCCCCTGGACGGCATGCAGGAGGGCTACCAGAAGCTGCTGGTGTACGACACCTGGAAGGACTCCTTCTCCATCTCCGCCGAGATGATGGAGGACTCCAAGGTCATGGACATGAAGAAGCAGCCCGCCGCCTTCATCACCAGCTACAACCGCACCCGGGAGCTGTTCGGCGCGGCCCTGTACGGCGGCGCCATCTCCGGCAAGGATAAGATCACCTATAAGGGCCGGGAGTTTGACATCAAGAGCGCCGACGGCGTGTCCATGTTCCACACCGCCCACCCCGCCAAGGTCTCCGGCGACACTCAGGCCAACAAGTTCAGCGACGCCTTCTCCGCCGACGCCCTGGGCAAGATGGAGACCGCCATGCACCTGTTCCGGGGTGACAACGACGAGATTCTGGACGTGGCCCCCGACACCATCCTCATCCCCGAGGTGGGCGGGCTGAAAAAGGAGGTCTTTGCCGCCATTGGCGCCGACAAGGAGCCCACTACCTCCAACAACGCCTTCAACTACCAGTATGGCCGCTGGAACGTCATCGTCTGGAGCTACCTCAACCAGTTTGTGGACCTGTCTGAGGGCAAGGCCCCCTGGATTCTGCTGGACAGCAAGTACAACCAGACCTACGGCGGCGCCGTGTGGAATGACCGGGTGCAGCTGGCGGTGCGCTCCACCGTGGACGAGAACACCGACGCCAACGTCTGGCGTGGCCGCAGCCGCTTCAACGCCACCTTCAACGACTGGCGCTTTGCCGCTGTGGGCGGCATTGACGGCGGCACTGCACTGCCCGACTAAAAGGGAGAACCCCCGCCCCGGCCCTTGCGCCGGGGCGGGGGGAGAAGAGAGGAGGTTTGACCATGGCAGACGCCAACCGGTTTCCCACCGCCCAGGAGGTGGTGGACCAGGCGGACCTGCTCAGCCCCAACCAGTACAGCCAGGAGCAGAAGCTCCAGTGGCTGGGAGAACTGGAGGGGCGCATCTATCTGGACGTGAAGCTGGCCTCGGAGCAGGAGCTGGAGCAGGTGTGGCAGAGCTGGCCGGGGACTCTCACCGTGGGCTGGCCCCACAGCGACGTGTACCTGCACTGGCTGCTGGCCAAGCTCCACCAGGCCAACGGGGAGCTGGAGCTGTACCAAAACCGCATGGAGAGCTTTAACACCAGCTATCAAAATTACGTCAACTGGTACATCCGCACCTACGACCCTGCCCATGCCTCTGATGCAGCGGGTGCATGAGGGGCAGGACCGACCGATGTACAGGAGTGACAGGGCATGAGCGGGGAGGAAGTGCTGGGAGCCGTGGTGGCCGCCCTGGTGGGGGGCAGCGGCATCACTGGGCTGGCGGTGGGCTACCTCAAGCGGTACCTGGACCGACGGCTGGAACAGGGGGAGCAGGAGGCCCAGCAGCGCCAGGAGCATCGCCAGCGGCGGCAGGAGGTGGAGGACCAGCTGCACCACGCCTATGGCCGGTGCATATTCTGGCTTAACCACGCTGTGACCAAACCGCCCCCCAACGGAGAGTTGGCCCAGGCCATGGAGGAGCTGACCCAGGCGGAAGAGGCCAAGAAAAAGCTGGATCGGGAGATCCTGGCTGCGTACGAGAAGGAGTGAAGCAGTGAACACTGTGTTGCAAAAGCTGTCCAGCCGCAAGCTGTGGACTGCTCTGGCGGGCATTGCCGCCGGACTGGCCCTGGCCTTCGGACTGGACCAGGAGGCGGTGGCCAGCACAGCGGGGGCTGTGGTGTCGGTGGTATCGGTGGTGACGTACATCGTCACCGAGGGCCGCATTGACGCCGCAGCAGTCAAAACAGCCATTGAAGATGTGCAGGAAGCTGTGGAGGAGGTAACCACCATTGAGACTGATTAAGTGTATTTTGACCGCCAACGACTGCTACAAGGCCGGGCGGACCATCACCCCCAAGGGGGTCATGGTCCATTCCACCGGGGCCAACAACCCCCTGGTGGCCCGGTACGTGCAGCCGGTGGAGGGACAGAAGGATGAGGCCCAGTTAAAGGCGGAGATCGGCGGCAACCGCAACGCCAACGACTGGAATAATCCGGGGCTGGATGTGTGCACCCACGCCTTTGTGGGCAAGCTGGCCGACGGCGGCGTGGGCACCGTCCAGACCCTGCCCTGGAACCACCGGGGCTGGCACGCCGGCACCGGCACCTCCGGGGGCAGCGCCAACAACACCCACATTGCCTTTGAAATCTGTGAGGACGACCTCACCGACGAGGGCTATTTCCGCAAGGTCTACCAGGAGGCGGTGGAACTCACTGCCATGCTGTGCAAGACCTACAACCTCAACCCCCTGGCCGACGGGGTGGTCATCTGCCACTCCGAGGGCTACCAGCGAGGGGTGGCCAGCAACCACGCCGACGTGATGCACTGGTTCCCCAAGTTTGGCAAGTCCATGGACACCTTCCGGGCCGATGTGTCCAAGGCTATGACCCCTGCCCAGGTCAAGCCCCAGCCCCCGGTGTCCGGCAAGACCTACACGGTGGTGAAGGGGGACACCCTCAGCGAGATTGCCCAGAAGTATGGAACCACCGTGGACACGCTGGTGCAGCTCAACGGCATCAAGGACCCCAACCTCATTGTGGTGGGGCAGGTGCTCAAGCTGCCCGGTTCCACCACCGGGTTCACCCCCTACACCGTGAAGGTGACGGTGACCGAGCTGCGCATTCGCAGCGGCCCCGGCACCGACACCCAGGTTCAGGGATTCATCGAGCCCGGGGTGTACACCATTGTGGAGGAGGCCGATGGCCCCGGGGCCAAGCGCTGGGGCAAGCTGAAGTCCGGCGCAGGCTGGATCAGCCTGGACTACGCCGAGAAGGTGTAACCGCCCCGGCAGGAGCACAACACAGGGCACCACCGTTTCCCCGGTGGTGCCCTGTTTGAGAAAGGAGGCGTGGAAAGCATGCCAGCCAACTGGCTGTACATGGACGCCAAATTCCCCGACTTTGACGGGGACATATCCACAGAGGACAAGCTGGCCCAGGTGCAAAACTACCTCTATCTGCTGGTGGAACAGATGCGCTACACCATGCAGAACCTGGACACCACCAACCTCAACCAGACCGCCCTCAACGTCTGGGAGGAGGCCATTACCAAGCCCCTGTATCTGCTGCTGGAGGGGGAGGGGGAGCGGCTGACCCAGCTGTCCGTCACCGCCGACGGCCTCACCGCCCTGGTGCAGTCCCAGCAGCAGCAGGTGCAAGAGGTGAAGGACGCCCAAGTGGGCACCCAAGAGACCGTGGAGGGCTTGGAGGAGTCCCTGGCCCAGGTCTCCAGTCGGGTGGAGTTGGCCCTGACCTCGGACCAGGTGGAGATCGCCATTGAGAAAAAGCTGGCCCAGGGGGTGGACAGCGTCACCACCAAAACCGGATTCACCTTTGACGATGAGGGGCTGACGGTGAGCAAGACGGGCAGCGAGATGACCACCCAGGTCACCGAGGACGGCATGACGGTCAGCCGCAGCGGCACCCAGGTGCTGGTGGTGGACAACCAGGGGGTGGAGGCCACCAATCTCCATGCCAAGACCTTCCTGATTTTGGCGGGGAAGGCCCGACTGGAACCCTACGGAGCGGACCGCATGGGCTGCTTCTGGATTGGAGGATAGCACACATGGCACTACAGACGAAAACCTACACCCAGAGCTCCAACACCTTCACCCTGGAGCTCACCTTGGTGGAGCAGTCCACCAGCACTGCTGGGAACTCCTCCACCCTCTCCTACACCCTTAAGCTCAAGTCCACCACCAAAAACTTTGCCCAGTACGGGGTGGGGGCAGCGGTGAAGCTGGACAACCAGACGGTGGCGGTGCGGGACCGGGGGTCTGCTCCGAAAATTACTCTGGGGACCTACTCGGAGGTGACCTTGCTGTCCGGGACCCACACGGTGGCCCACACCAGCGACGGCTCCAAATCCATGTCCCTGGCCTACTCCCTGGATATGGCCTCGGCCAGCTACACCCCCGGGGCCATGAGCGGGTCGGGCACCATGACCCTGACCAAAATCCCCCGGGGGGCCACCATCACCAGCGCCCCCAACTTCACCGATGAGGACGACCCGGTGGTGAAGGTGAGCAATCCCGCCGGGGTGTCGGTGCAGCTGGGCATTTTCAAGGACAGCACCCACGCCCTGGCCGACTATCGCACCATCTCCGGCACCTCCTACACCTTCCGCCTGACCCAGGCGGAGCGGGAGGCTATGCGGAAGGTGGACACCACGAAAAACACCGCCCAGGTGCGCTTTTACGTCAAGAGCACCGTGGGAGGTCAGACCTTTATCACCTACCTCACACGCACCCTCACCATCCAAAACCCCGCCCCCACCCTGGCTCCAACGGTAAAGGACGTGAACCAAACCACTCTGGCTCTCACCGGAGAGAGCGGGAACCTGGTAAAGTACCACTCCAAGGTGGAGGTGAAAACCGGGGCTCAGGCGGTGAAGGGGGCCTCTCTAGTCCGGCAGTCCATCACCTGCGGCAGCCATACCCTCACCGGAGACGGCACCCTGGAGGGGGTGGAGTCGGGGACCATCGTGGTCTCCGCCACCGACAGTCGAGGCAACTCCACCACCAAGACGGTGGAGCGCAAGCTGGTGGGATATGTGCGCCTGTCCTGTACCCTGGGCCAGGGGACCCCGGATGCGTCCGGGCGCTACGACCTGGAGGTGGTCGGGGCCTGCTACTACGGCTCCTTCGGCGGGGCAGAAAACACCCTGACGGTGGAGTACCGCTACCGAGCCCAGGGGACGGAAGCCTGGGGGGCTTGGACGGCAGTGGACCGGACCACGCCCATGGGCTTTACCTATGTGGCCCACGCCACGGTAAAGGGCCTGGACTACCAGACCGCCTACGAGTTCCAGGCCCGGGCCGCCGATGTCCTGGAACAGGTGGAGAGTGAGGTGAAGGTGGTGAAGGCCAGCCCCGGCTTCGACTGGGGCAAGGATGACTTCGCCTTCCACATTCCGGTGTACATCCAGGGGGTAAAGGTCACCCCAGACGTGGGGCAGAATCTGCTCATCAACCCCTGTTTCACCGTCAACCAGCGGGGCAGCACCACCTACGCCATCACCAAGCCTGCCTACACCCTGGACGGCTGGAAGACCAGCGGGGACACCAAAGCCGGGGAGGTGGTGGTGGGCCAGCGCTACGCCAAGCTCACCAATACTTCGGGTACCTTAGGGCTGGGCCAGTTTGTGGAGGACTATGGGGCCCTGGCAGGGGAGACGGTGACTCTGTCCATGGCGGTGGATATCCTCTCGGGCAGCTACCACCTGGGCCTCAACGACGGCACAGGACAGGCGGGGGAAGTGCTCTCCCAGAAGGGCTTGCAGGTGTATGCCCTCACCGCCACCCTGTCGGACAGCCCCTCCCAGCTGTGGTGCCAGATCATCAGCGAGGGGGCGGCCTCCTGCCGCATCTTCGGGGCCAAGTTGGAGGTGGGGGACCACCAGACCCTGGCCATCCAGGGGGAGGACGGCACTTGGCAGTTGACCCAGCAGCCCAACCCGGAGGAGATTCTCCGCTGCTACCGCTACCAGTACGTGCCGGTGGAGGGGGACACCAGCTACCCCCTGGGGTATGGCTTTGCCTTCAGCACCAGCTCCGCCCGTATGGTGTTCCCCTGCGGGGTGAAGATGCGTCTGGCCCCCAGCGTGACCTTCTTAAACGGCTCCAACTTGTCGGGCATCGGTATCTTCAACAACGGAGCCTCCCATACCCCCACGGCTGTGGCCGGGACCCGAAACCTGCCCGGCGGGGTGGGGGTCATCTTCACCACCAGCGGGCTGGTGACCAATGACGTGTGTACCCTGCGCAGCATCAGTGGAAAACTATTATTTGACGCCAATTTGTGAGGTGAATTATGGAAGAATATACTGTATACGTACAAGTCAACCCGGGCAGCTGCGTGGTGGCGCTGACCTCCTCCGCCCTGCTCGCCCACACCGAGGGGTGGGTGGAAGTGGAGCGGGGGCCTGGGGACCGCTGCCACCACCCCCAGAGCAACTATTTGCCTCTACCCCTGTACACCGACGAGGGCGTGCCCCGGTACAAGCTGGTGGAAGGAGTCATTGTGGAGCGCACCATCGAGGAGCTGGAGGCGGACTTGGCAGGGATGGTGGAACCCGTGACCCCGCTGGAACAGCTGCGGGCAGACGTGGACTTTCTGGCCGCCTTGCAGGGGGTGGTGTTATGACCATTCTGGATTTGGCCAAGCGCTACTACCCCAGGCTGTGGGATGACCGCCGCCTGGATATGCTGGTGGCGGCGGGGCAGCTGACCCAGGAGGAGGTGGAGGACGTGAAGGAGGGAGCCCATGAGACTGCCGGCGATGGCCTATGACATCGGCATGACCGCCACCAGCCAGACCGCCTTTGGTGGCCTGGACCACACCCCGGGAGCGGGAGACGGGGCGGTGTATCACATGAAAAACCTCACCGGGGCGGACTATCCCCTCCTCTCCAGCCGCCCACCCCGGTGGAAGGTGGCCACACTGACACAGCCCGGTGGCCTCTTTGCCCGGGGGGCGCTGTGTTGGGTGGCTCAGGGTGGATTTTGGTACCAGGGGGAGCGGAAGGGGGATGTGAGTGAGGGAGAGAAGACCTTTGCCGCTCTGGGCTCCTACCTGCTCATCTTTCCTGACAAGGTCTACTACAACACCCAGACCGGGGTGTTCGGCTCTCTGGAGTCTAAATGGACGGGGGCCGGGCTATCCTTCCAAAACGGCACCCTCTATGGGCAGGAGGCCCAGGCCAACACCATCCAGGCCCAGGGGGTAAACTGGACGGACTACTTTCAAAAGGGGGACGCCGTGACCATCTCCGGCTGTACCACCCACGCCGAGAACAACAAAAGCCTCATCATCCGGGACATTCAGGACGACAAGCTGGTGTTTTATGAGTACTCCTTCACCCTAGACGGGGAGAAGGGGGACGAGGCCTACACGGAAGCGGGAGAGGTGACCCTCACCCGCACTGTCCCCGACCTGGACTATGTGTGCGAAAACGAGAACCGGGTGTGGGGGTGCAAGGACAACACCATCTATTGCTCCAAGCTGGGGGACCCCTTCAACTGGAACGTGTTTGACGGCCTGGCCACCGATGCCTACGCCGTGGACACCGGCTCGGCGGGGAACTTCACCGGGTGCATCTCCTACCTGGGCTACCCCGTCTTTTTCAAGGAAGACCACATCTACAAGGTCTACGGCACCATGCCCTCCAACTTCCAGGTCATGGGCACCGAGACCCTGGGGGTGATGGAGGGGTGCGGCAAGAGCCTGGCTGCGGCGGGGGAAGTGCTGTTTTACCTGTCCCGGGGCGGGGTAATGGCCTACTCCGGCAGCGTGCCCCAGTGCATTAGCCGCACCCTGGGAGACCTGGCGGTGGGCAACGCCGTGGCAGGGGCCGACGGGCTGCGCTACTACCTCTCCGCCCAGGGAGCGGGGGAGGGGTGGAGTCTGCTGGTGTACGACACCCAGACCAAGCTGTGGCACCGGGAGGATGACACCCACGCCACCCACTTTGCCGCCAGCGGCGGGGCGCTGTACCTGCTCAACGAAGCCGGGGAGATTTGGACGGTGGGAGAGACCGCCCAGCCCTCGGAAGGAGCCCAGCAGGAGGAAGCGGTGGAGTGGGAGGCGGAGTTTGCCGACTTCACCGACGGAAGCCCGGACAAAAAGGGACTGTTCCGTCTCCATATCCGCCTGGAGGTGGAGGAAGGGGGGCAGGTCCAGGCCTGGGTGCAGGTGGACAGCGACGGGACCTGGCTGCCCATGGGCCAGCCCATTGGCCCCACCCCCAAGCGCAGCTTCCAGCTGCCCATGGTGCCCCGACGGGGGGACCACTACCGACTCCGCCTCACCGGCACCGGGAGGTGCCGCATCTACAGCATCACCAGAGAGCGGTACGGCAGCGGAGGGTACAACGCCACCCCGGGCCGTACCTAATGGAGGGAGAGAACATGGCATACACCTATAGCGACTTTTTGAAAAAGGCCCAGGCCACCAACACCCTGAAGGACTTTGACCCCGACGAGCTGCGGCTGGCCGAGCCCTACCCGGAGTACGGCATTGCGGCGGCCAGCCTGAAGGCGGAGGCCAACTCCGCCACCACCAGCGCCCAGCGGGCCATTGCCAACGAGGCGGCGGCCCAGCTCAAGGCCAGCTACAACGGCTTTACGGGAAGTTATCAGGATGAAATCGACGACATTCTGGACCAGCTGGACAAGTACCCCGACTTCTCCTATGACCAGGAGGCTCCGGAGTACGACAACAAGTACGAGGAGGAGCAGGACGCCATTCTGGACCAGATCGGCAAGTACCCGGACTTCTCCTGGGACCAGGAGGCCCCCACTTACACCAACCCCTATGAAGAGCTGCAAAAGGAGCTGCTGGACCAGCTGCTCAACCGGGAGGACTTCACCTGGAGCACCGACACCGACCCGGTGTTCGGAGAGTACCAGAAGCAGTACCTGCGGGAGGGGGAGCGGGCCACCGCCAATGCCCTGGCCCAGGCGGCGGCCGCCTCGGGGGGCCAGACCTCCAGCTACGCCGCCACAGCGGCGTCCCAGGCGGGAAACTACTACGCCTCCCAGCTCAGTGACATGATTCCCGAGCTGTACAACCAGGCCTACCAGCGGTATTTGAGCGAATATGAGCAGCTGGCCAATGACCTGGGGGTGGTGAACACCCAGCAACAGCTGGACTACAAGGAGTATCTGGACCGGCTGGGACAGTACAACACAGACAAAAACTTTGCCTATCAGCAGTATCTGGACGACTACAACAAACTCTTGAGCTACCTGGACGCCGTCAACGGCCAGGAGCAGATGGACTACCAGGAGTACAAGGACAAGCTGGGTCAGTTCAATGTGGACAAGGAGTTTGCCTACCAGCAGTATCTGGACAACTACAACCAGCTGCAAAGCTACCTGGAGGGTCTGCAAAAGGCCAACGACTCCGAGTACCAGCAATATGTGGACCAGCTGGATTGGGAGCGAGAACAGCAGCAGCAGGCCCAGAAGGCGGCCCAGACCCAGGTGGACGGCATTTTGCAGGCGGGTGTGATGCCTTCCTCCGACCTGATTGCCAAGTCCGGGTACACCCAGGAGTATGTCAACGCCATGCTCCAGTACTACCGCCAGAAGGCTGCTGCGGCCTACCGCAGCAGCGGCAGCGGTGGCAGCAGCAAGAGCTCCGGTTCCACCGTCACAAAGGTCAACGGTCCCAAGCCGGGGCCCAACTCCAATACGTCTAACCTGGTGTCGGTGCCCCAGTACGGCGAGATGGCCGTGGCAGACGCCGAGCGGCTGGTGCAGGCGGGACTGCTCCGCCGCACCGGGTTCGACAAAAACGGAAAGCCCACCTACATCGCCACCGCCAAAAAGCCCGACCAGTACATCCCCATGACTCGATAACCGTGACAACAAAGACCTCTTCCAGGCGAATTTACCTGGAAGAGGTCTTTGTCATGCCATCAGGCGCGGCACTTATCCTTGGCGCACAGGGCAAGCAGGGGGGTTGGTTGTCAGTGTTGTCCGAATGGTAACAAACCGTCTGTATTTCAATGTAAATTTATCCAGTTGCTTGTATCAGGAACGGATATGCGGAAGGCATTGGAGCAGTCGGTGGGTTCCTACTTGGAGGGGGCCAAGTGCCAGTACGGCGTGTTGGAGATCCGCCAGATGCCGGAGGAATACCTGATTGCCTCCCCCACCCGGTATACCAAAATGCCGGACGAGGAGACCTTTTTGCGCACCTTTCGCAACCATTTGAAGTACTGTGAGCAGAAGGAGCTGAGCACCCGGTTGCAGGCGGGGGAGATCATCCCCCTGGAGCGGGCCAGACGCCGCTGCTTTGTGGAGAGCCATTATTTCAATCCGGTGCAGAGTCGGGTGGAGGATGAGCGGCTGTACATCAAGCCCGCGGGAGAGTATGCGGTGTACTACCACCAGGGAGAACTGGAGGACTTGGAGGTGGCCTTCCACCACTTTGTGGACGAGGTGGAGCGTCAGGGGTATCAATTGTGTGGCGATGTGTACGAAGACGACCTGGTGGAGGAGCTGCTTTTGTCCCAAACGGCCCTCAGTGTGGCCCGTTTGACCGCCCGAGTGGAGAGAGCCGATCGGTGACAAAGACGGGCGGTTTTATTTGACCTGTGCCCGGCAGGCGGGTATAATAACAGGGTAAGAATACCTGCTGCCAAGGCAGAGAACAGGGAGGACGACCATATGTGGTTTGACCAATCAGTCATCTATCAGATCTACCCGCTGGGGCTGTGTGGCGCGCCGGAGGACAACGACGGCGTGCGGGAGAGCCGAATTTTGCGCCTGCTGGACTGGGTGGAGCACATCAAAAAGCTGGGGGCGGATACCGTACTCTTCAACCCGCTGTTTGAAAGCGACCGCCACGGCTATGATACCCGGGATTATTTCCAGTTGGACTGCCGCCTGGGCACCAACGAGGACTTCGCCCAGGTGTGTGACGCCTTCCATCAGGCCGGTATCCGGGTGATGCTGGACGGGGTGTTCAACCACGTGGGCCGTGGGTTCTGGGCCTTCCGGGACGTGCAGGAAAAACGGTGGGACAGCCCCTATAAGGACTGGTTCCGCATCGACTTCAACGGCAACTCCCACTACAACGACGGCTTCTGGTACGCCGACTGGGAGGGCCACGGGGAACTGGTGAAGCTGAATCTGGACAACCCGGCGGTGGTGGAGCACCAGTTTGAGGCCATCCGCGCCTGGGTGGACCAGTTTGACATGGACGGGCTGCGCCTGGACGTGGCCTACTGCCTGCCCCAGCACTACCTGCGCCGCCTGCGGGAGTTTACCTCCTCCCTGAAGCCGGACTTCGCCCTCATGGGTGAGACCCTCCACGGGGACTACAAGCAGTGGATGGCCCCGGACATGTGCCACTCGGTGACCAACTACGAGTGTTACAAGGGGCTGTGGTCCAGCTTCAACTCCATGAATCTCTTTGAAATCGGCCACTCTCTGGCCCGCCAGTTTGGACCCGAGCCCTGGACCATGTACAAGGGGGCCCATCTGCTCTCCTTCCTGGACAACCACGACGTCACCCGCATTGCCAGCCAGCTCACCAACAAGGAGCACCTGGCCCCCGCCTATGCCCTGATGTTCGGCATGCCCGGCGTGCCTGCGGTGTACTACGGCAGCGAGTGGGGCCTGGAGGGTAAGAAGGAGTCCTGGGGCGACGCTCCCCTGCGCCCCGCCCTGGAGAAGCCCGAGTGGAACCACCTCACCGACTGGATTTCCAAGCTGGCCCGTGCCAAGCGGGAGAGTCAGGCTCTGTGCTACGGCGGCTACCGCAACGTGGTGCTCACCAACCGCCAGCTCATCTTTGAGCGGGCCGTGGAGGGGGAGCGGGTGCTGGTGGCCATCAACGCCGACGACCAGCCCTACACCGCCCACTTTGACGCCGGATGTGGCCAGGCCGTGGACCTCATCACAGGCCAGCTCCACGACTTCGGCGGCGGCAGCCAGCTGCCCCCCTACTGCGCCTACTTCTGGAAGATGGAGCGATAAAGGCAAAGCCTTTCTCGAACATGCAAGCATTGGGCTTTATATTTGTGTAAAATCATTCATTTTCGTTTTTGACAGTATGACCGCCCGGTCTGCCCTGGAAAGGGAGACCGGGCGGTTCTGTTTTTCCACAGCGGACCATACACTGGGGTGAAACAGCCGTGGAAAGGGGAGCGCCTTATGAGAATCTTGGTGTTGCGCCGCCGCATTCTGGCGGGGGTGGGTCTGGTGCTGGCGGCGGTGGCCATCCTGCGTCTGGTCAGCCACCCCAAGGTGGTGGGGGCCTCGGCCACCACCCGACAGCTGCCCGTGTACTGTGTCCAGGCGGACTATCCGGTGGTGTCCCTGTCCTTTGATGCGGCCTGGGGCAACGAGGATACCCAGACCCTCATTGACATCCTGGACAAATACCAGGTGAAGGCCACCTTCTTTGTGGTGGGGGAGTGGGTGGACAAATACCCGGAGTCGGTGAAGGCCCTCCATGAGGCGGGGCACGAGATCATGAGCCATTCCGACGACCACGCCCACTTCAACAGCCTCACCCCAGAGCAGATCAAGGAGAATCTCACCACCTGCGGGGAGAAAATTGAGGCCATCACCGGGGAATTTCCCACTCTGTTCCGCTGTCCCTACGGGGAGTACGACGACCATGTGATTACCACGGTGCGCAGCATGGGCATCCAGCCCATACAGTGGGACGTGGACAGCCTGGATTGGAAGGATATCTCTGCCTCGGAGATCACCCAGCGGGTCACCAGCCGGGTGGGGCCGGGGAGCATTGTCCTCTTCCACAATGCTGCCCTCCACACCCCCGAGGCTTTGCCCACCATCATTGAGACCCTGCTCCAGGAGGGGTATACCTTCCTGCCCATCTCCCAGCTGGTCCTCCCAGGGGAGTACGGGGAGGACTACACCATCGACCACGCCGGGCGGCAGTGTCCCGTCTCCTGAGTGCGGTTGTGCCACTCCCGCCCTTTGTGGTAGAATGGTAGGCAAACGAGAGAGAAAGCCGGGAGAGAATGAGACAAGATTTGACCACGGGCCCCGTGACCCGGACCATGCTGCTCTTTGCCCTGCCTATGATTTTGGGCAACATCCTACAGCAGTGCTACAATTTGGCGGATACCTGGATCGTGGGGCGGTTTATCAGCACCGACGCCTTGGGGGCTGTGGGCAGCGCCTACACCCTGATGACCTTTTTGACCTCCCTGATTTTGGGCATGTGTATGGGGGCTGGGGCGCTGTTCTCCATCAGCTATGGCAGCAAAGACCTGCGCCGGCTGGGGGAGTACATCGCCTCTGCCTTTGTGCTCATTGTGGGGCTGACGGTGGTGCTCACCGGGGTGTCCTACGGCCTGTTGCCCTCCATTTTGCGGTGGATGAGCACGCCGGAGGACGTGTACGCCATGATGTATGCCTATGTCCAGGTGATCTTGGTGGGACTGCCCTTCATCTTCCTCTACAACTATTTCGCCTTCCTCCTGCGGGCGGTGGGAAACTCCCTGGTGCCGCTGGTGTTTTTGGGGGTGAGCACGGTGCTGAACATCGGCCTGGATGTGCTGCTGGTGGCGGTCATCCCCTGCGGCGTGGCGGGAGCTGCGGCGGCCACCGTCATTGCCCAGGGAGTGGCGGGGGTGGGCATCGCCGCCTATACCCTGCTGCGGGAGCCGCTGCTGCGCCAAGGGCTGCGGGTGCGAGGCCGGGCTGCGGCGGAGATTTTCGCCTATGCCTCCACCACCGGGGCCCAGCAGTCGGTGATGAACTTCGGCATTCTCATGGTGCAGGGGCTGGTCAACAGCTTTGGCACCGCCGTCATGGCCGCCTTTGCCGCCGGGGTGAAAATTGACACCCTGGCCTACATGCCCGCCCAGGAGTTTGGAAATGCCTATTCCATCTTCATCTCCCAGAACTACGGAGCGGGCCGGGGAGAGCGCATCCGGGCGGGCACCAAAAGTGCCGTGGCCCTGGTGCTGGGCTTTTGCGCCCTGGTCTCCGCCCTGGTGTGGGTGCTGGCTCCTCAGCTCATGGGCATCTTTATCCCGCCCCACCAGGCCCAGTCCCTGGCGGTGGGGGTGGGATACCTGCGTATTGAGGGGGCCTGTTATGTGGGCATCGGGGTGCTGTTTTTGCTCTACGGCTATTTCCGGGCCGTGGCCCAGCCCCGCATCTCCCTGCTGCTGACGGTGATCTCCCTAGGCACCCGGGTGCTTCTGGCCTACTCCTGTGCCCCCTGGTTTGGGGTGGAGGCCATCTGGTGGGCTATCCCCATCGGCTGGGCACTGGCGGACTTGGTGGGGGGCGGGTTGGTCCAGCGGGTTCAGATTTTACGACCGTTGAGTGGTGGTACCACAGGCGTTTGAGAGCCAGTCACAGGGCTCCCTCCGGGAGGGAGCTGTCTGCGTGAGCAGACTGAGGGAGCATGCGGGCGGCTGTACCGCCAAATTTTCACACGGCATAGACCTTTGCCAGGATTTTCGACCACATCGGTACGCACCGCCCATTGCGTCAAAGCCCTTTGGCTGTTTCTACAGGCTCCCTCCGTCATGGCTACGCCATGCCACCTCCCTCCCTGAGGGAGGCTTTTTGGTCTGGAAAAGCCATGTAAATCGCCAATTCCCTTGGGTTGCTGGCGTAGGGGAGGGGCTTGCCCCTCCCGAATCTCCCAGGGCAATGCCAGGGAGACAGCGGGCCGGGCAAGCCACGGCCCCTACCACAGCGTAACAAGGAAGTGCGGCAATGGATCCCGGCGGCGGGAACGCCGCCTTTCCGGGGTAGGCCCGGACGTGGAAACCACAGAGGTTTAGGGTTAGCTGCCCAGTGTGGCCTGGTGTGGTGGAAAAAACAGGGGCCACAGCAAGGGTGACAGGCCGAATTTAGACTTGACGCAAGCCCAGCCTGTTCATACTGCGTTTGCAGCACCTGCCTCATCTCATCGTCGGCGTCACGTACCCGCTTACACGCCTGGTCCGGGGTCTTGAGCCACACCACATCCCCCTCCCAGCCATACATGGGCGATCTCATAGGTCGCGCCATACTGACTGTAGTAGTATGTATTCCTCTGCCCTGTCTCCACTTCTGTAAAAAGTCAAATATCTATCCTCTCATATGAGCATGATACTGGTTGGTTAAAACTAATTTTTGTGAATCAACAGTTATTAGCATTGACGTGTTGTGTAGTTTATGTTGGAATATACTTGTATATTTTGTGCAATATGGATAAGCACAAGCAGAGGAGAGGGTTCCAATGGGCCAGGAGATTAATATTGATTTGAAATACATAAGGAGGGTTTACTGTGGCTAGAAAAAGGTTTTTATCATCCATTCTTCTCATTGGAATGCTTTTCGCAATGTCAACTGTTGCTTTTGCCACTAATGATGCCCCAGATATGCCAGCCGAACCTGCGGCATACTCCGTAACAACAAATGAGTACGATATTTACACTCATTCAAGAAGGCTCTCCAACAAAGAACTTAGTAATCAAGGAATGTCAGAAACTCATATAAATTTAATTAAATCGGATGCAATTGAGAATGAACTCCTGGAACGAGCTTCTTTGCCAGCCTCTGAACTCTCAGATATGGGATATAGTAGTAGCCAAATTACAATTCTAAAGAATTACAATGGAGAACCCATTGAAAATAAACCTGAACTGCGTGGGGTTTTTGCTGATATGACAGCAAAATTTTATAAAGAAGTTGCAAGTTCAGTAACTCTTAAAGTGCGAGTGTACTGGGAGTGGTCAAATGTCCCTCTTCTTGCCGGAGAACCAATTATTGATTTAATGGCTATTCGTTGGCAAGGCACTAATACCAATGGTCAATCAATCAATCTAGCCTTCTACTCTGCGACTTCTTATGCAAACGCAAATTATTATAGCCGCTCAGGAGAATATAAATACAGTAACCGGCTCACTATTGTTTGCGATTCTCCCTATGACCATGCATACGCCAAAGTTCCCGTTGGCTCTGGAGACTCGGACCAATATGGAGCGTATTATGCCAAGACCGGCAATTTTTATGTTCAAGTAATGCGCACTGGAACCGATTACATCAAAGAAGCTGCCTTTGTATTTGCATATGGTCATACAGTTGTCGGCGTATCACCATCCCTTTCACTCCCTGTTTCGTTTGGTATCGGATTTAGTGTTGGAACAGAAAAAATGGTGGAAATGGCTATTAGAATGAGTAATACAGGACATATAACCGAATACTAAACAGCATAAAATAACAAGAGGGGGATACCCCTCTTGTTATTTGTGCTTATGCCGAATTGTGTACAAAAGAACTGCGCCAATAAAAGCGATTCCCACAATACCCCCTATTCCTGGAAGATTAAATCTAATTCCAACTGTCACCTCAGCTGAAATAGAGAATATAATCGTCAAAATAAAAATTAACACTTCCATACTCTTCCTCTTTTCTATATCAAACTCTATCTTTAATGAACTTTATTCGCATCAAATGTATTAAAAATCTTCTTTTACCCAATATGACAGCAAAAATATGAAAAACTTCTTCTCTCTTATCCGCTTTCCATTCTAACACTGTTTCCACATAGGCTCTGCCAAGAGAGTAGACTAGGGTGCATATTATCATCAACTAGGTGAAAAAACATGATTCACACATCCGCTGGAAACCTACTGCGTTCCCCGTTATCGCACCCCATGTTATGTTTACTGTAACATTATACTTTTATGATGTCAACACAATATAAGTGATATTGATTTTGCAACAGACCCTTTGATGCAGGGGTTTCACTTATTGAGAATATACCGCTCAATGGCAAGGGCGGCCCCGTCCTGGTCATAGGGCAGAGTCACGGCGTCCGCCGCCGCCTGGATGTGCGGGGCGGCGTTGCCCATGGCCACGGAGAACCCGGCGGCCTGGAGCATGGACAGGTCGTTGCCGCTGTCCCCGATGGCCATGACGTGGGCGGGGTCGATACCCAGAAGCCCGCACACCTCCTGTAAGGCGTTGCCCTTGGTGCTCTGGGTGTGGGCGATCTCAATGGTGTGGGGCCCGGACCAGAAGTGATTGAGGGGCAGGGCGTCCAGCCGGGCGCAGACCTGGTCCCGGAGGGGATCGGGGATGTGGGGGAGGTTGATCTTGTCGATATTCAGCTCTGGCGTGTGGGCGGTGCGGACAAGGTCGTCCACCACCACGCCCCGCTTGCCCAGCACCACATCCAGGTGGTAGCCGATGAACTCCCGGTAGGGCTGCTCCATGTCCCAGCTCTCCTGGGTTAGGTACATGTGGCCCTGGGCGGACAGCTCCACGGGGAAGTGGTATTCTCCCGCCAGCTCCACCACCGCCTGAGCCACTTCGGGGGGGATGTAGTGGCCCCGCAGCAGCTCTCCGGTGGCAATGCGGCGAATCTCGCCGCCGTTGCACAAAATGCACAGGTTTTCCCATGCCGCTCCCGTCTGCACCGGAGGCGGGAGGAGAAAGTGCTGCCGTCCGGTGGTGGGCACGATGGCCACCCCTTTGGCGTGGGCCTCCGCCAGAGCCTGGTGGAGACGGGGGGTAAAGCTCAGGTGGTCGGCTTGCAGGGACGTGCCGTCCAAATCCATGGCGAGAAGTTGAATATCCATTGGTTGAACCTCCTTACAACGGGGAAAGGGCGATGGTGAAACCGGGCGAAATAGCCTGTATCTTCCACCAGAATAGCCCCCATGTTTCCGGTTGTCAACGGGGCGGCGGCCAACTCTTGGTTCCGCACAGTTCCACAAACCCCTGCCCTGGTGGAGATGTCAAAAAAATTCCCTTTGGCTCAGGCCAAAGGGAATTTTTTATCTTGATAGTTTGGGCTTACAGAGACAGCAGGTGCTGGCCGTACTCGGTCATGGACAGCTCCTGGCCCAGCTTTTGCAGCTGGTCGTGGGAGATCCAGCCCTCCCGGTAGGCGATTTCTTCAATGACGCCCACATAGTGATCCTGGCCCTGCAGGTCGTGGATGGTCTGGGCGGCCTGGAGCATGCTGCCGGCGTTGCCAGCGTCCAGCCACACGTAGTTGTCCTCCATGGGCACCACCTGGAGCTGGCCCTGGTGCAGATACGCCAGATTTACGTCGGTGATCTCCAGCTCGCCCCGGGCGGAGGGGGTGAGGTTGGCGGCGATGTCCATGGCCTGTCCGTCGTAGAAGTACAGGCCGGGCACGATGTAGTTGGACTTGGGGTTCTGGGGCTTCTCCTCAATGGAGATGGCCTTGCCGTTCTCATCAAACTCTACCACGCCGAAGGGGCGGGGATCGTCCACGTAGCAGCCGAAGACGGTGGCGCCCTGGTTGTTGTCAGCGGCCTGCTTCAAAAGCTGCTGGAAGTTGGGGGACCAGAAGATGTTGTCGCCCAGCACCAGGCACACGTCGTCCCCGTCCACGAAGTCACGGCCAATGAGCAGGGCGTCGGCAATGCCACGGGCCACGGGCTGCACGGTGTACTGGATGTTCATGCCCAGCTGGGAGCCGTCGCCCAGCAGAGCGGTGAAGGTGTCCACCTCTCCGGGGGGCACAATCACCAGCACGTCACGGATGCCGGCCTGCATCAGCACGGCCAGGGGATAATAGATCAGCGGCTTGTCGTAGACAGGCAGCAGGGGTTTGCAGACGGGTCGGGTCATCGGATAGAGACGGGTGCCCCGTCCGGCAGCCAAGATAATACCCTTCATAATTCCTACCTCCATGCCCTATGGGCGTATTTAGTAAAATTCTAGTCGCAAGAGTCGGGTATAGTATACCGAATACCGAGCAAAAAGTCAATGAAGGGGGAGAAACGTCGCAGGACAAAGATTTCCCAGTATGTGTTAACCATATCTTAATACTTTGAGTGGTTGCAACTTAAGGGGAAGATTGGTAGTATAGAAGCAGATCAGAAACAGCGGGAGGGCATGGAAGGATGTACAAGATTCTAATCTGTGATGATGACCATGACATTGTATCTGCGTTGAAAATTTACCTCACCAGTGAGGGATATCAGACCGTAGAGGCATACAACGGACAGGAGGCCCTGGAGGCCGTGGAAGCCGGCGGCATTGACCTGGTGCTCATGGATGTGATGATGCCCAAAATGGACGGCATTCGCGCCACTGCCCGGATGCGGGAGGAGGGGAATATCCCCATCATTCTCCTCACCGCCAAGGGCGAGGACAGCGACAAGGTGCTGGGGCTGAACATCGGGGCGGACGACTATATCACCAAGCCCTTCAACCCCATCGAGGTGCTGGCCCGGGTCAAGAGCCAACTGCGCCGCTACACCACCCTGGGTGGCAAGCAGAGCGGCGACGAGCAGGGCGTGCTGCGCAACGGGGCCCTGGTGCTGGACGACGCGGCCAAGATGGTGCGGGTGGACGGCGAGGTCATCAACCTCACCCCCATTGAGTACAACATTCTCCACCTGCTGATGAAGAACCCCGGGCGGGTGTACTCCACCGCCCAGATCTATCAGCTGGTGTGGAACGACCCGGTTTTGGGGTCGGAGAACACCGTGGCGGTGCACATTCGCCACCTGCGGGAGAAAATCGAAATTGACCCGGCCAACCCCCACTATCTGAAAGTGGTGTGGGGCCTGGGTTATAAAATGGAGAAGATGGTATGAGAGCACGGGAAAACCCGGTGCTGAAAGCGGGGGCGTTCCTGCTGGCAGTGGTGACCTTTGCCATTGCGGCCGTGATGGGTTGCTACCAGATGGTAAATCTCAATGTGATCTGGGGCCAGACCTCGGCAGCGGGAGGTTACACCATCCGATACCTGGAAAACCAGGACCTGCAACAGATCAGCTACCTGTTGGACCTCATCTACACCGAGCAGGAGCTGGGGTCTCTGAGCAGCTATGAGCAGCAGATGAAGTCGGATTTGGAGCAGCAGTACCAGTGGAACAACACCAACCTGCGCTGGCAGCTGCTGGACCCGGAGGGCGGTGTCCTCCAGGGGAATACCACCCAGGCCCGTCCCTCCCAGCCGGAGGGCATCTACTGGGGGGAGTACTACGTCTCCAACCTGGAGATGGACGTGCGCAGTGACGTGGGCACCAAGTGGGCGGATGTGGTGGATACCATCCGCAACCCGCCTGCCAGTCCTCAGCGCGTGGAGAGCGACACCTGGGCCTATGAACTGAGTGCGGCGGTGCAGCAGTACCGGGAGGACCCCAGCAGCGTGGATTTGACAGCGGTGTACTTAGACGGGGAAGGTAAGGGCGACATGCTGCGCATCACCACCCAGTTCGGGGTGTTTGCCTATGCCCCATCGGTGCAAAACGTCATCAGGTCCAACGTCTTCGGCTATCATTACGACCTGGATGCCGGGGGCTGGACCATCAATGCAGAGGAGGGCTGGACTGAGGGTGCCGTGGCTTTGGACCTGGTACTGTGGGTGAACACCTCCCTGGCCGTGGAGGGGGACTCCTACGCCAAGGCCTATCTGGGTCTGGACTGGTGGAAAAACCACAACGTGGCCATGCTGGTGCTGAACCTGGTGTGCGTGGCGGTGGGCATTGCCATGCTGGTGTTCCTGTGCGTGGGCGCCGGATGCCGCAAGGGTACCGAGGGCGTCTATTTGAATTGGTTCCATCGGTTGCCCGGGGAGTTGATTCTGGTGGCTCTGTTTCTCCTGGCCAGTTACCCGGTGAGCGGGCTGGTGGAAGACGCCATTATGGATATCACATATACGATAATGCCCATGAAGCTCCAGCTACTGCTGGTGGGAGGAGGAATGGCGGCCATGACCGCGATGACTGCGGGGCTGCTGACCACCGTAAGCGCCCGCCTTAAGAGCCATACCCTGGTCCGCAGCACCCTGCTGTGGTGGGCCTGGGGACGGATAAAAAAGATTCTGGGGATGGCCCGCCGTACCATTCCCCTGGTTTGGCGTGTGGGAATGGGAGGTTGTCTCTATATGCTGGTGTCGCTGGTGTTGCTGATGAGCAATGCCGTGTTTCTCTGGGTGGTCATCAGCGTGGTGCTGGTGGTGTACCTGTGTAGCTGGGCCCACTGCTGGAAGCAGATTCGCCGCTGTACCGGGGAACTGCTCAAGGGCAACCTGAACGTGCAGATCTCCTGCCACCACATGCCCCACGACCTGCGGGAGCACGCCCAGCAGCTGAACAACCTGGGCCAGTCCATCTCCCAGGCGGTGGCGGAGCGGATGCGCAGCGAGCACTTCAAAGCCGAGCTCATCACCAACGTCTCCCACGACTTGAAAACCCCCCTCACCTCCATCATCAACTATGTGGACCTGCTGAAAAAGGAGCCCATGGCCAACGAGCGGGTGGAGGAGTATATCAACGTGCTGGAGCGCAAGAGTAACCGCCTGAAAAAGCTTACCGAGGACCTGGTGGAGGCCTCCAAGGCGTCCACCGGCGTGTTGTCGGTGGAGTTGGCCCGGCTGGACCTGGGAGAAATCGCAGATCAGGCCCTGGGCGAGTACGAGGAACGGCTCCAGGCCGCAGGGCTGGCAGTGGTGCGCACCCTGCCCGACCACCCGGTGTGGGTGATGGCGGACGGCCGGAGACTGTGGCGGGTGCTGGACAATCTGCTGGGCAACTGCGCCAAGTACGCCCTGGAGGGCTCCCGGGTGTATGTGGAGCTGCACTACGACGACAAGAGCGCCACCCTGTCCATGAAGAACATCTCCCGGGAGGCCCTGAACGTGCCGGTGGAGCGGCTCATGGAGCGGTTTGTCCGGGGCGACGAGTCCCGGTCCACCGACGGCAGCGGCTTAGGCCTGTCCATTGCCCAGTCCATGACCGAGCTGCAAAAGGGTACCTTCCAGGTGGAGATCGACGGAGACCTGTTCAAGGCCATAGTCACGCTGCCTCTGGCCCCCAGCGAAGAGCTGGCGGAAATGAAAGGCTAAAAAAATGAAGAATGATAAATGAATAATGGAAAATGCAGGCCCTAGACATTGCCGTATTTCTTGGGTTGCTGGGCGTAGGGGAGGGGCTTGCTCCTCCCGAATCTCCCAGGACAAGGCCAGGGCACCAATGGGCCGGGTAAGCCACGGCCCCTACCGGGGAACGCCAAAGAAGTACATATAAAGCAGAAAAAACGGAGAAAGCCACGGCTTTCTCCGTTTTTTGCTAGATTATTCAGCTACCACGTCGCGGGAGGTGGGTGCAATGCACACAAAGCTTTTGCCCACCCCCAGCGTCAGGGGCTTACCATCTTGAGTGTAGTAGCGCAGCTGGTTGTAGTGGTCTCCCTTCTCCCAGTGGATGGGAATCATCTTGCCGCCGCAGGCGAAGTAGCCTGTGCCGGAGGTGAGGGAGACGTCGCTGTAGTAGCCGTCATCCATGGTGGAGTAGTCCGTCTGGAGCACCAGCACGTTGGTGGTGGAGATTTGGGAGCCGTCGTTGCCGTCAATGAAGGGGCTGTCGTACTGCTCCACCAGGTAGACTTGTTTGTCCTGGTTGTACTGGAAGACGGTGTTTTTGTAGTTGGAGTAGGTGACGGTGATGGTGTTGGCCGCCTGTCCATCCTGGGGAGTGCCGTCTTCGGTGAAGCTCATCTCGTACTTGTATCCTTCCGAGTGGGGGCCCAGCAGGCCGTTGGCGGTGAGCTTTTCCACCATGGCTTTCCCGTCGGCCATGAGGGTGTGCTCCCAGGCGTAGGACACTCCGGGGGTACGGTCCGGGTCCCGGAAGAAGATGCCCGAGGCGTTGGTGCCCTTCACGCCGTCCACGTCGTTGACCCCCAGCTGGGCGATGGTGTCGTAGACGTAGTGGCTGCCTCCGGCGTGGACGAACACCCCGTCATGGCCCAGGGCCAGGTCCAAGAAGCAGTCCCGGGCCGAGCGCACCGAGCCGATGGTGGTGAGGTCCGCGGGGTCCTGATACACGGCCAGCATCCGGGTGATGCCGCCCTCGGCAATGGCCTCATAGATGATGTCGGCGGTGGAGTTGCCCTGCTGGGGCATGGCCACCTTGATGTTGTTCATCACCACGGTGACGGGCTTTTGCCCGCTGAGATCGGTATCGGTGGCCTCTCCGGTGAGAGGATTGGTGTACAGGGGCGGGGTGGGGC